>JAHDIP010000198.1:9498-11715 GCA_020630735.1 Saprospiraceae bacterium
CAAGCTCCAGCTACTGGTGTACCTCTTACTGCTATTATAGCTAACCCTGGTACTATGGATATGACTGCTACAGTTACTGTTAGTGTAGCTACAGCTGCTGACCCAGCTACTCCTATTTATACTTCTTCAAGTCCTGCAACTACCGTTGCTTCTTTCTCTGAAATGGAAATTGAAGCAGGTACATGGGTATCTCCTATGATGGGTGACTATATCGTTGATATGTCTGTTGCTATTGCTGAAATGGAGAATGATCCTTCTGACAATGCATCAAGTACTGCTGTAACTATTACAGCTAACCAGTTTGCTTTAGATGATGACACACAAATCAATGGTTTGGGTTCTACTGCTGCTGGTCTTATTGTACAAGGTCAAGAATTTGCAATTTATGAAGCAGACGAGATCGTTTCTGCTGATGTAAATATTGGAGGTGGTGCTGCTGGTGATTCTATTCGCCTTGCTGTCTACAATTTTGCAATGGGTGCACCAAATGCAGTAATTGCTTCATCTGAATGGATGACTCTTGCAGCAGCTGGTTCTGGTTTTGTAACAATGGATCTAATGAGCCCACTAGCTGTTGTAGCAGGTGGTCGTTATCTTTTTGCTTTAGAGCACATTGGTACTGGTGCTAATATCGCTGTAGGTTATACAAACGAAATTTTCGAAGCAGATAATGCTTGGATCGGTGCTCCTGGCGACTGGTCAAACCCTGAAGATTTCGGTTTTGAAATTTGTTACATGATTCGTCCAAATACTGCTGTATTATTTACAGTTGATGACTGTGGTGGTGCAATGGATGTGAATGGATTATTAGGTGGTGGTGTTGGTAACCCAATGACTTCTGGTATCGTTGACAACTTTAATGCTACTACTGATGCTTCTGATCCTACTACTGGATGGGAATGTTTTGGTGAGCCTGATGGTTCTGGTTCTGCTCCTTCTTTGGAGACTACATTATGGTTTACATTTACTGGAGATGGTGAATTGTACCATATTGAAACAGTAGAATGTGGAGCTACAGATTACATCGATGATGGTGACACTCAAATGGCAATTTATGCTGGTTCTTGTGGTGCTCTTACTGCTGTAGAATGTAACGAAGATGTAGCTGGTGGTGATCCTGCTGGACCATACCCTGCTGGTCTTGATTTCCAAACACAACCAGGTGTTACTTACTATATTATGATTGATGCATTCAACTTCAATGGTGCTGTTTCTGATGGTGAATTCTGTCTTGAATTTACACAACAACCACCTGTCGATTGTGCTCAAATTTCTATTGGAGAATACACTGGTACTCCTATTATTTGTTTCAACGAAAACACTAGCTTCGAATTCACAACTGACCCTGTGATTCCTAACGTTGGACCAAACTCTGGTTTATTATGGATCGTATCTACTGAAGATATTTCTGGTTCTATGGATCCTTCATCAGAAGCTTCTTTTGCTGGAAACTTTGGTGCTTCAGGTGCTCCTTATACACCTGCATTAGCAAATACAGGAACTCCGCTTCCTGCTGGATTATGGTACTTTACTCCTTTTGTATATGGAGCTGCTGTAGATACATCTGCTGCTCAAGATGGTGCCTTTGGTAGTTTAGATATTGCTAATGCTGAATGTGCTGTTGCAGGTGCTTCTTTCGGTGTTACTTTTGTTCCTGAATTACAACCTCTAGCAGTTACTTTGTCTAGTACAGGTTCTAACTCTGATATCGCTAATGGTGATGCTACGGCTACTGTTACAGAAGGTTCTACTGTTTATAACTATGCTTGGGATAATGGTGGTACTACTGCTACTATTTCTGACATCGCTCCTGGTACTTATACTGTAACCGTTTCTGATGCAACGGGTTGTGTAGCTGATGTAGTTCAATCTGTTGAAGTGGAAAACCTAGGTGTTGCTGCTGGTAATCTTGAAGTTGTAGAGAATATCTCAATTTCTCCAAATCCAACTAATGGTTTTGTAAAAATCAACTTAGAAACAGTAAATACTGAAGCTATCAGCTTACAAGTATTAAACGTAACTGGTCAAGTAGTGAAAGCTTTCCCTACTCAAACGACTAATGCTACTCAATATGATCTAGATCTTTCTGATTTAGCTGAAGGGGTTTACTTCGCTAAATTTACGATCGGTAATAAAGTAGTTGTTGAAAATATTATTTTAGCTAAGTAATGGATGAATAATAAGTTCCCGATTTGGGGATAGAAATTTTGTAGCTAA
>JAHDIP010000199.1 GCA_020630735.1 Saprospiraceae bacterium
TTTCATTCAAATTGTTGCGCAAGTAAAATATTTACTCTTTATTGTATCTTGTATAATAGAATTGAATACTATATAATATGATTTTACAAAAAGAACTTATTCTGCCTTGTGGGGCTAAATTGCAAAATCGAATAGCCAAATCTGCAATGAGTGAGAACATGTCTCCAAGGCATCATGGCCCTACTCAAGCACTTATCCATGCTTACCAACGTTGGGCAGATGGTGGTTCGGGTTTATTAGTAACGGGTAATATCATGGTCGACCGAAAGGCGATAGGAGAGCCAGGGAATGTTATTGTTGAAGATAAAACGGATTTTGAACTGTTGCAACAATGGGCAAGTGTAGTCAAGGACACAGGTTTGCACCTTTGGCCACAACTCAATCATCCTGGTCGGCAAGCAATTGGGGCGGTCAATAAGGACGTGGTGGCTCCATCGGCTGTGATGACAAAAGTAAAGGGCGTATCGGCACTTTTTAAACAACCTAGAGCATTAACGGAAACAGAAATTTTCGATATTATAGATCGTTTTGGTACTACTGCTGTCATTTTGAAGGAAGCAGGGTTTACGGGAGTACAGATACATGGGGCACATGGCTATCTGGTTAGTCAATTTTTATCTCCTTTGGTTAATAAACGAAAAGATCAGTGGGGCGGAAGCTTAGAAAATCGTGCAAGATTTGTATTGGAAATTTATAGAAATATTCGCACAAAAGTGGGTAAACATTTTCCTGTTGGGATCAAAATTAATTCTGCCGATTTTCAACGTGGTGGCTTTACAGAAGAAGAGTCGATGGAAGTAGTACAGTTGTTAGGAGCAGAGGGGATGGACTTGATTGAAATTAGTGGTGGTACTTACGAACAGCCAGCAATGATCGATCTCAATCGGAAAAAAAGCACTCAAGAAAGAGAAGCTTATTTTTTGGATTATGTAAAGAAAGTACGCCACTTATTGAAAACGCCACTTATGTTGACGGGCGGTTTTAGAACAGTAACAACGATGGAAAAGGCCATCACAGAAGGTGCTTTGGATATTGTAGGTATTGCTCGTCCTTTTACGCTATATCCAGATTTGTCGAATCGCATTTTTGACGGTACGCTTACACACCTTGATATTCCTACTCCAAAAACGGGTCTCAAAATGTTTGATACTAGTGGCTTTATAGACATCTTGTGGCATGAAATCCATATTCAGAGATTAGGTGAAGGGAAAAAACCGAACCCACAGCTAAGTGCCTATTCGGCGATTGGACATAATTTATCAACGACAATGAAGAAGTTAGTATTTGGATTACCCTTTTTCCAAGGGGCAACTAAAAGAGGGTTTTAGGTAGTGTACAAAGCACTTCTATATTTATTTGTAATAGAAGTAACTTTGTACGTCAGAAATTTGGGGTCATTTCAATACCTAATGATCATTTGGTGTTAGGCTATACCTACTGGTATTCAGTTTAAGGATCATCATTGGTAGCTATCCTTTGATTCTCTGTAGCTTTAATCGTTTGATCATCCCAAAACCACTTTGGTTTCAGTATATTAAAGAGTATTTATGATTTAGTCATCTTTATAAATTGTTTGGAGATTACTTCTTGTTTGTCTGTGATGATATGCAAGAAATATATTCCGTCATTTAAATCAGCAATGTTTATTTGTTTTATGACCTCTGTAGCGTTAAATCGTTTTACTACTTGACCATTCGTGGTTGAAATACGGACTTGTTCGATTACGATATTTTTAAGTTTGATGTTGAGGATGTCTGTAGCAGGATTAGGGTGTAAATAAACGACTCCTTGGTCATGACTGTTTTTATCTGTTTCTGTAAGTCGATTTTCTTGGGTGAAATTACTAATTGTTCCTTGTGTTCTAAAATATTGTTTCGCATGCCAGTTCGTCCAAAGGTTAGCAGGGCATTTGGTTTTTACTTTATAAAAATATTTGGTGTCTGCCAATAAATTAGTCATCGGAAAAGTAGCTGCGGATGTTGTTACTGTTAACCAATTAGATGTACCTGCTTGTCGGTAGTTGATTTTATATTTTTGATCAGCTGTATTTTTTGACCAGTCAATTGTAGCACTGTTGGTAGAGATATTAATAGCATTAATCCAATCAGGTCGGTCACAAACATCGCCAAGGGTAGTGAAAGCATCAAGGCCTGACCAAACGGAGGCAAAGCTGCCGTCACAAAGCGACTTCATTTTAAATTCATAATCAGTATTCGGCGTTAAGCCATTCAAGAAAAAAAAGGTGGCAGTAGGTAAGCGTTCTATCCAACTTGCACCAACGCCTTTTTCACGATACCAAAGTTTATACTTTCGTGCATCGGGAATTTCATCGAACTGAATATAAGCACAATTTCCACTGACGACAGTAGCTGTAATATTTTGAGGAATCGTACAGCGCACTTGTTTTACTTTAATATTGTCTAAGTAAAGCTTGTTGCCCCATCCACCAACATTCACAAATTCGATAGTGATCAATTTACCATCAAAAGCAGAAAGGTCAACGGTCTCAGTACGCCATTCGTCACAACTTGCAGGTACAAATGTAGTTATATTATCAGGTGCAGTTGCTAAAGTCGAACCCGATTTATCGTAAACCGTTGTAGCTGTTTCACCACATACAGAAACTCTAATTTGTAATTGATCGAAGAAATCGACATTGTATTGAGCGTAAGCGACATCAAAAAATAATTGCGACTGGCTTGTATTACTCAAATCAAAATGCGCTTGTAAAATATCTTCTGTATCTCTAGTGTCTGGATTAAAATTATCTATAGAAATGACTTCACCAAAACAAAGATCACTAGAAGTCGATTGCCAAATTGCTAAATCATTATTCGGATTTAGGATGTCCCAATCATTGGCTACTTCAAAATCTTGCTCGTAAGGTAATGCTTTAGAAGTCGTCGGGCAAGTTTCATCAATGACATTGATGTTATCTAAATACAACCAATTTCCCCAACCACTTTTGTTGATAAAACGTATCGTTACGGTTTCGCCATCAAAGGCAGAAAGGTCAGCAGTTTCTGTTCGCCATTGGTCACAAGCTGTTGGTACGAATGCTGTAGTGATATCAGGAGCAGTTGTTAAATCAGCTCCTTGTTTATCAAAAATAGTAACAGGGTTTTGTCCACAAACAAATGCTTCTATCACTAATTGATCGGTATACGTTGCATCATACTGTGCATAAGCTAAATCGAAATTTAGTTGAGCGTTGCTTGTGGTACTAAGATCAAACGTTGCTTCAAAGTAATCCTCTTTTCCTCGGCTATCATAGGTTTCGCTAAAGTTGTCAAAGGCAAGGACCTGATCATTACAAACATCGCCACTTTGTAGTGCCCATACTGGCACATCATTATCAGGGTTTGTAATCATCCAATCATTTGCTGCCTGAAAATCTTGGAAGTAAGGAGCGGCATCGCTAGCTACTACACTTATTACATTGATCAGGTTTTGTTTCGTAACAGAATTGTTTCCATTTGCATTGGTCACTTGTAAGCTTACCGAATAAGTGCCACTAGAATTGTAATGTACTGTTGGGTATTGCTCTGTTGATGTAGCAGGCGTTCCTCCAGGAAAAGTCCATAGCCAAGCAGAAGGAAAGCCAGAAGATTGATCAGAAAATTGAACCGTATTACCTTGGCAAATATCCGTATTGTTTTCATTAAAATTAGCAACAGGTATCGCAGAATTTTCTACTACTTGAATACAGAAATCACCTTCTACAGTTGCAAAAACACCACTTAGTTGTACGAAGTACGTTTGACCAACTGTAAGCGGAGGTAAGAGCAATTCTTGTCCTTCGTCGGTAGAAGCGATTTCTGTAAAATTGCCACAAGTACCACTATATAAGGTAATGACTTCAGAAAATTGTGCATTACTTACAACAATATGATTAGCAGTTGAATTGGCTACGAATTGATACCAAACATCTGCTCTAGCCAGATCAAAATTGATTGGGTTAGGACCATTTGTATTAGCGTGTTTATTTGTGCCGCTAGTGCAAGCTTGGTTGACGGTAAGGCTAGTGGCATTGGCACAATTGTCATTGCTAGGCGCAGTAGGCAAAGTACTTGCTGTTGAAACGTTTACACAGACTTCGCCATGGCATTTACCAAAATCTGCTTGTGTACCTGTGATTTGGATAAAGCAGGTAGTCCCTGCTGTAATTTGAGCAGTTATTTCTTCTCCTGTAAAACCAAACTCATCTTTATTGGAGCACTCAATTTCTGTCCAGTTTCCACACAAGCCTGTAAAAAGAGAGCTTACATCATTAAAACTTGCATTGGTTTTGAATGTATAAGTACCCGTATTAGTTGCGAAAAATCGATACCATAAGGTACCGAAAGGATCGGGATTGCATCCTAAAAGATTGCTTAGATCAACCTCTGTATTTGTGGTATAAATAGGAATACAATTGCTATCGTTGAGTGTTAGGTCAAGTGCATTATCACAAGTTGTATTTGTTTGTGCGACGAGCTGTTGTTGAGTACAACAAACAAATATTGCAATAACAGAAATGAGGAATATATAAGTACGTTTCATTTTTAGTTTTTTTATGGTCTATTGTAAAATCAGTTTTCGTTCCTTAAGTGTATTCCCTGCTTCGGAGCCATATTGTAAGCGGCAGATATATTCACCTGGAGGAATCTGATCGTTTTGCCAATTGAAGTCATAGGTATAAACGTCTCGTTCTTTTGTTTCATTGACAAGGGTTAATACATTTCCGCCAGCTGGAGTGAGTATACTTAGTTTGATATTACAACGTTGTTTTAGTGCGTATTTTATTTGAATAATATTTGCATTTTCTGGATGAATATTATAGCCAATTGTTGCGGCATTTTCAAATGTAGAAGCTGCTGCGGTACATGGATTTTCGATGAGGTTAGGAATGCGCTCAAAGGCAGTTCCTGCAAACATACAATTGATCGTTTCGGGATGTAAGCAGAGCCAATCTTGAAGAACAGTTGCATAGACACCTCTAAAATCTATTGCACTTTGATGCGGACTTTCAAAGGTAACATTTTGAGTCC
Organism: Saprospiraceae bacterium; assembly: GCA_020630735.1. Taxonomy (GTDB): domain Bacteria; phylum Bacteroidota; class Bacteroidia; order Chitinophagales; family Saprospiraceae; genus JAHDIP01. The sequence goes on from JAHDIP010000199.1 coordinate 5,031, forward strand.
ATTGTAGGTTAGGATCAGTAAGATCCATTGGTGTTCCGTGGAAACCACCACTTACAGCATCACCAAAAAACATGACAGGACCAAGTGTTCCGTGGTCTGTACCACCTGAATTATTATCGTCTATTGTACGGCCAAATTCGGAGTAACTCATAATGAGTGTTTTCTGAGAATGACCTGTTTCTGCTAAGTCATTATAGAAGTTATTTACGGCATCTGATAGTTCTTGCAATAAGACATGATGTCTGTTCATTTGGTTATCGTGTGTATCGAAGCCATCGAGGGTTACCATATAGATCCGAGTACCCAATCCGCCTTTGATGAGTTTGGCAACAATCGAGAGTTTATTCGCCAATTCGCTATACGATGAATACGAAATATTAGTACCAGCACTATAGGCTGCCTGAATAGAGTTGTTGTACGTAAACCCATTATTGGCGACTTGTCGCAAATAACGGCGTTCTATATTGGAGGCACAAGTATTCGGAATAGCTGCATTAGAAAAAGGATCACCATTAGCGATTAGATCATTAAACTCTTGAACATCTGTAAAGGTCAAGGCCATATTGCTACCTCCTTGATTATTGAAGGTAAGACTACTCGTATTGCCTAGCAAAATAGCTGGTGGCTCTGATGGTGGCTTGATCGAGAAACAAGGGAAATCATAATCTAAGGTGCGCCCCATCCAACCTGATTTGTACAAATCATTTGAACTATCATTTGTACCACTTGACCAAAAATTGCTCGACATAAAATGCGAACCATTGGCATTCGGATAACCTACATTGTGGATGACAGACATTTTATCATTACTCCATAGATTCATTAAGGCATCCATCTGAGTCGGCATGGCAAATTGACCATTTGAATTTGTGCCGAGGGTGTGGTTGTAGCCTGTTAAAATTTGATTGTCTGTGTAGTGTGTATTATGCATCATCTTTACAAGCGGACGAAAGCCTTCGTATTCGGCACGACCAACATCTTCGGTATGAGGTATAAAAGTATTTAATCCATCATTGCCACCAAACAATCGAACAAGTACTAATATATTATCAGAATCGGAGTTGTTCATCATAGCACTTAGCGAATTGGATGCAAGGGCATTTACAGGTGTACTTCGGAGTAAAAGAGAACCAACAGCAGCCAAACCTCCCATCGACATAAATTGTCGGCGGTTCCATCTTTTGTGGTCTTTTTTGTGTGCTATTCCGTGTTCGATAGCACTACCGAAAGCACGTTTTATATTTTTAGAATGTTTACTAAACATGGTATTTATTTTTTTGACTTTTGAAAAATGGACTTATGCCATAAAGAATTCGGGCTGTCGTACTAAGTAGCTCATCAAATTGATAAATTGTTGAGGTACGGCATCGTAGTATAAATTCCAAATTCCTTCTTCGAAATAGTTTGAAGGAACAATTTCTTTAAAAGCGCAAGTCGCTGCTTCTAATTGTTCAGGTAATAAATCTACTAATATATAATGTTCAGCAACAGCCTTTGTAACGACAGCAGGGTCATTAGAGTTATTGCTCAGATCAATCATTAACTGACGCCATTTTTCGTAAGTTGTCGTTGGGTTATTGAAGTTAGTGGCTATACATTCGGCTAAGACATCTCCCATTTTATAAAAGGAATATTCATTGATCCATTTTCGGTGACCAGGCCAACCTGCTACATTTGGTGGTTGGAACATATTGTGCCCCATGTCTCTCACAAAGTGCCAGATAGAACCCCATGCTACATGTTTGTATGGTACAGATTGATATTCCCAGTAGCCATAAGGGTCATTTGGATATAAATAAGAAGAAGGAATATGCGCATAGCCTTGAGGATAGTGTTCAACCATATGTTCAGCTCCCATCGCAGTATATAAGGAGAAAAATGCTCCCATATGACTTTTGATTTGAGCACCTCGAGCAGCCGCATTAAAAAAGTGTTCGCTCTTTAATAGTTGTTTTAGTACAGGAGCTAATTCCCAATTACTATTAATGAAGGTCGTTGCTAATTGGTTGACGATATCTTCATTGATTTCTTGATAAACTAACTCTTTGTATAATTTGCCACAAATAAAACGAGCAATAGTTTGTTGACGTTCTGGGGAAATTACAACTCCGTTTCGAGTACCAAAAATGATGTCATGTGCTTCTTCGTATTCGTCGTAGGCTTCTTTAATACCATTGGCATTTCGATCACCAAAATAAACCAGTTCGTGATCTCTATGCTCCAAAAAGGTATAGGCAACATTTCCATTTAAATCAACTAATGGTTCTAAAACACCATTTTCATTACAAACCATAATTGGAAGATCGGTATTATTTTGAGGCCATGCGATTGTGGGAGTATCAAGGTTTATGCCAGTTGGTTGAACAGGTGTAATCGTTTCTCCAAAAAATGTTTTAGGGCCCCAATAATGTAGGTTGGGTTGGAAATAATATTCTCTAAATTTTGCCCCAGTAGGCGACCAATATTCATATTCCCATCCAGAAAAAACTTTTGCCAATTCTTCAATATCGCAGATAGAATAATTGGAGTAGTCACTATCACAAGTATCATTGGTCGTTGCGCCCATCGTAAATAATTCTAGTAACTCTCTAGCATAATTTTCGTTGGGTTCCCAATCTGGTTGGTGGTTGTACCAATTGGTAGACGTATTCAGATAGTTAATCATGGCTTGGCATAAACCGATATCTTGCACAAAGGTTTTGAAGTTACCAATGGCATTGTAAATCAAGGTATATTTATACCACATCATATTGTGATCTCCTTGATAGGCTCTATAATCAGTAACAAAATGATTGTGCCAAAAGAAACTCATTCGGTACTTAAAACGCTTGGCTCTGTCTTTTTCTTGATCAGCTATAGGGTCGTTAAAACTATTTTTGCCAATCATTCCATCAGTCCATTCGATCGTCAAAAAAGGCCAACGAAATTCACCACAAAGTGCTTGTAAATCAGTATCATTGATGGCTGTTTTATCTGCCCATTTATGTACATCTAATCCAGGTGCAGGTACGTTTGTTTCACCTACTGCAAGATCAACGATTGTATCTACTACTTGCGATGGTGTTTTACCCAAAGCCCAAGTGATGTCTGCTTGGTGCGCACCAAAAGTCATTCGATTAAAAAGATGTTGGATATCTCGCTTTTGCGAAAGGCTTGGATCACCGCTATTGTTGTTGGCACCCCAAGCGGAGTAGGGGGCAAGTGATCCTGTAATGCAGGTTTGAGTTGTTGTTGTCATATTGGTTAATAATTCGTTTTAATAGATTACTATATTTTTAAAGTTTCCCAAACTCTCAACAAGCGTTCGTAACGATTAAAAAATAAGATCGACATATTGGAATAGCAGATTTTGGATTTTGGTAAGGCAAAAAACGTAAGCGATGCAGCGCATCGGCGAGGCTTTTTAACGTAACAAAAATTTAAAAGATGCATAGGCAATTGTCGAAGTTATTATTTAAATGTTACTTGAAAACAGTGACCAAGAAATAGCAATAAACAAAAGGTCAATCTTGCTGAGAGTTCTATCAGATTGATAGCAAGGGAACATTAATTTTTTGGGATGTTATTCAAAATTAAAACATCGTAATTTTTCCTTGATCAAGGCTAATACCTTTTGTTGTTATTTTGTAAAGATACATGCCTGATGCTATATTTTTTCTGTAAAAATTATATTGTGCTTCATCGAACTTTTCTTTGTATATCAGTTGTCCTGAAATATTATACAACTCAAAGGCATAGTCTCCTTCTACTTTATTTAATAATTCGAAAGTGGTCATTTCTTCGAATGGGTTGGGGTAAACTCGAATTGTAGAAACTGAAGTAGGTTCTATTTCTATTATGGATACCGTTATGCATTCGTCAGCAACTGTATGATAGGTTTCGTTCGTAATGATGGGTTCATTAAAATCAAAATAGATAGCGGCTTTATTAAAAATCTGACTACCTTCAGGGTTGTCTGAGATTTGATCCACTCTAAATTTGATAAAACCATGAGAAGCTACTTCATTTACATTACTATCTGGTAGCATGATATTGTTGAAGGTGAATTTTAGAATGCCATCGCCATAAATGTCAAATTTGTATGGATGACTTGAAGCACCAGCACGAACAGTTGTGATGTCTAAAAATTGAGAGAGTGTGTCAGTAATTACTACAGTAAAAGCAGTATCGGTTCCAGTGTTTTGAAAACGAATTTTGTATTCTATATCTACATTAGGGTTGATACAATGATCTTCGCCTATCCCATTCGGAAAAGCTTGTTTGTCATTCGGATCGTAGGATGCTATATTTTCTTGACAGTCGATGGATAGAAAAGGATTGGCATCGTTTTCATAAAAATCGAGAACATAACCAGTGTATATTTCACCATCTTCTGAACAACCTTCAATGGATATTGCGGGATAATCTTCACCAGGATGACCGATTGCTTGCTGGGCCTCTAGGCGAAGTGTTTTTCCGAATGCAGCTTCTTTAAATTCTAAAATATTATTCGTACTATTATCTAATTGGAAGTTACCTTCTCTAAAAATGATGTGATCTTCAATGACAATATATTCTAAATTTTGTGTCATTGGTTCGCCAATATTGATGATACGGAAAAGGACAGAGTCGCCTTCACATTCGGCATCTACAATGATAGAAGAACCGTCCCAGTCTGGCGAAGTAGAACCACAAATAGAATCGGGATAGATATGAGCAGTAGAGCAGTGTGTTTGTCCTAAAACGGTGTTGTCACAATCTACTTCTACTGTTACTTGAAAATCATTACAATCGCCAATCGCTACATCACCTACCTCAAAAGTGTAGGTATTCCCATTTTGTGCCGACGAAGGTAAGGTGCTAGAAACCACATTTAAATAATCATCAAAAGTAACTTCGATGTAAGCATCTTCTGCTGGTAGGGTTCCTTCATTACAATAGCGAATGGTATAATTGTTTTCGAAACAACGACGCAAAAATGGCGCACCTAAATCAACGGATAACAATGGACATTCGAAAGCCGACCAAGCCGACATATCTATTGTAGTGGTATCATAATAGCTAAGTAAACTTAAATCATTGGTCGTGCAACTTTGCCAATTCCAATAATTATTTGGGGGAATAACTTCTACTACATATTCGCCAGTATCTACTGTGATACTATAGGCTCCTCCTTCATAAGATAAACCATAGTAAACTTCTGTATCACTTGCAGCTCTGATCAGCCAACCTTCTAAATCACTTTCATCTACTTCTTGATTACAATTTTCATTTTCGTCAAAAAAGACCTTACCATTTATGGTATTTGAATAACTGAAACCGAGGTCATTCGTTTTTATAAGATAGCCATCGTTTGCACCATTGACAAAGCCAAAGCTTTGTGTTCGACCTACGATGACATAACCACCATCTGCTGCTGCGACCATTTCGCCTGCCCAATCAGGAGCAATACCTCCAAAGTTACGATACCATATAAGCTGACCGTTTGCATCTACTTTGCCAAGCATTACATCACTAGAACCAGAAACAGAGGGATCCGTAAGACCACTAAAGGTAAAACTACCATCTGCATTTTCTATTATGTGGTGAGCATTATCATATAGCAAGCCACCTACAGAGTTAGTCCAAATAGTATCAAAATTAGCATCAGTTCTTACAAGGTAAACATTTGCTGTGGTGTCTGTTGCTTCTAGGAAAGAACTTGTAAGACCGCAAGTCAAAAAACCCCCATCAGACGTTTGGATAACACCAAAAGCCCCCTCTCCATTTGGACCACCATAAGTAGCGGAATTAATTTCATTCCCATCAATATCTAATTCTAAAAGATACACATCATTATTACCTTCATCAATAAATATCCCACCACTAATGAGCAGTGTATTATCAGTAGTCGTTATGATATCCCTAGGAGAGGCATCTTCAGTCTGATCAAATGTTTTTTCCCAAATCATATCGCCGTTTTCATCTACCCGAACAGCATAAATGTCGATGCCATTATCGCCTTCATTTCTGGCAGTGTATACCAAGCTATGATCTGGTAATTGAGTAAAATTGCCATCGTACTGAGCATCTAGGCCACCAAAGTATCTTGTCCAGATCGTATCCCCTGTAACCGTAAGACGAGTTAAAAAAACATCGATTGATCCATTTGGTCCTAGACCTATTCCTCCCAAAATATAACCACCATCATAATAGTTTTGAATGTCACTAGCAGATTGAAAAGCATCTATGCCACCATAAAGATTTGACCATTGTTCGTTTCCATCGGCATCTATTTTTATGACATAAGCTGCACCTTCACTTGTGAAGCTATTAGATTGACCGCAGATAATATAGCCACCATCTTGGGTTGACGATATATTTCTGAATTCATCATTGCCTGTACCGCCAAAGGTTTTTTCCCAGCCTTGTGTGTAGGCAGGGAATTGTAATAAAAAGAGGAGGATAGTAAAGTAGATTGATTTGTTAGATGGTTGTTTCATTTTGATTTTGTTCATTGCTTGGTACAAATATGTAATATTTCTTTAATTATAAAAAGGACAATTTTGTTTATTTGTGCAACATATATTATTATTTAAGTCTCTATTTATTTTGAAAAGAAGGGGTTTTTGTTGTAAAAATTTATCTAAGTAATGGTTAAAAAATAACTTCCTGATTTCGTTTATGCTCTTTTGCTACTA
>JAHDIP010000200.1 GCA_020630735.1 Saprospiraceae bacterium
TCTTAGTCCTAAGACTACCGTTTAATTATGTCCGACTACTTATTCAACTTATAGCCTATCCCCATTTTTTCGAGTTCTAGAACAAAATCGCTACCAGCATTTACTTTCATTTCTTTAGCGATACAGCTCAATGATTCTTTATTGGTTCTGTCTAAAAATACAAATTTTAGATCGTGCTGACCATTATATTTTTTACACAACTTATCCAACTCTCTGATGAATGCTTCAGTAATTGTGTCGAGCGTAATTTTTAGCGTAATGGATTCGGTCAGTTCTTTTCCAATACTTTCGAGTTGTCGAACTTCTTTGATTTTGAGTTGATATTCTTCGCTATTCCAACGCTTTTGATATAGTCCCTCCAAAAATAATACCTCACTTTCTACAAATAGGTGTTTCCATTTTTGATAATCTTCTGAAAACAATGGCACTTCTATCGAACTGTTGAAATCTTGAAGCGTAAAAATTCCCCAACCAGTACCTTTTTTACTGATACGATGTTGAGCAGAAACAACAATACCAGCAATTTTAACCTTTTGATCTTTAAACTTATCCAGATTATCCATAGAAGTGTTCGTAAAGTTTTTCACCTCCAATTCATAATCGTCTAATGGATGACCACTGATATAGATTCCTGTTACTTCTTTTTCTTTCGTTAGTTTTTGAATGAGCGACCAAGGTTGTGCCTCAGGCAGTTTCGGTTCTGGGAGCATCGCATCATCTGTACCTCCAAACAATGAATTTTTACTCTGCGCTAGTTGCGACTGGTAGGCATTTCCATAACGCAAAGCGTGTTCTAGTAAGGTATCGTATTTTTCACTTGGTGTAAAATAGTTTGCTCTTGTCACATCTTCAAAACAATCTAAACCACCACCAAGTACCAAGCTCTCCATACTTTTCTTATTGAAAGAACGTAGGTCTAAACGGCGGGTCATATCAAAAATGCTTTTGAACGAACCTTCTTTTTCTCGTTCGTTGAGTAGCGCTTCTACAGGGCCCTCTCCTACTCCTTTTAGTGCTGTTAAGCCAAAACGAATTTGTCCTTTTGGATTCACCGTAAAATTGGCAATACTCTCATTTACATCTGGTCCAAGTACATCTATCCCCATTCGCTTACATTCACGTAGGAAGAAGGTTAGTTTGGTAATATCATTTTTGTTATGTGTCAAAACGGATGCCATAAATTCTGCTGGATGATGCGCTTTCAAGTAAGCCGTTTGAAAAGCGACAAAAGCGTAACAAGTCGAGTGCGATTTATTGAAGGCATAAGAGGCAAATGCTTCCCAGTCTTTCCATATTTTTTTGACGACCTCTTCAGGATGACCGTTTTTGGCACAACCCTCTAAGAACATCGGGAACAATTTATCAATTACCGATTTCTTTTTCTTACCCATTCCCTTCCGCAGAGCATCCGCTTGACCTTTAGAGAAACCCGCTAACTTTTGCGAAAGCAACATTACTTGCTCCTGATAAACGGTAATACCATAAGTCTCTGCCAAGTACTCTTCCATATCTGGCAAATCGTAACTGATCGCTTCTCGCCCATTTTTACGTGCAACGAAATTTGGAATATAGGCTAGCGGACCAGGACGATACAAGGCATTCATCGCAATCAAATCCTCAAACTTATTCGGCATGAGTTCCCTCATGTACTTCTGCATTCCTGAAGACTCATATTGGAAGATACCAATGGTTTCTCCACGTTGGAATAAGCGATAGGTTAAATCATCATCTAGTGGAATTTCGTCAGGATCAATTTCTATTCCTTTGGTTTGTTTGACTGTTCTTACTGCATCACGAATAATCGTAAGCGTTTTCAATCCCAAGAAATCCATCTTCAATAGCCCCGCATCTTCGGCAACACTATTATCAAATTGGGAAACGAGTAAATCGGAATCCTTTGCAACCGTAACAGGAATAAACTTCGTAATGTCATCAGGCGTGATGACTACCCCACAAGCATGAATTCCTGTATTCCGAATCGAGCCTTCTAGCTTCTTCGCTGTCGTGATCATCCGACCAATTGCATCATCCCCTTCTGATAGTTTTCTGAAATTATAGGCTTTCTCAACATCTTCTGAATTCATTTTTCCTTTCAGCCCTTTGTCAATGTCTTTATCTGCTAAAACTTTTTTGAGAGATGCGCCCAAATGTTGAGGAAATGTTTTGGCTACTCGATCTACTTCATACAAGGGTACATTCATCACACGTCCTACATCACGTAAGGACGACTTAGCCGCCATCGAACCATAAGTAATAATTTGAGCCACTTGATTACGACCATATTTTTGGATCACATAATCAATTACTTTTGCTCGACCTTCATCATCAAAATCAATATCAATATCGGGCATCGAAACCCGTTCAGGATTTAGGAAACGCTCAAAAAGTAAATCGTACTTTATTGGATCAACATTGGTAATACCTATGCAATAGGCAACTGCCGACCCCGCAGCAGACCCCCGACCTGGTCCTACCGCTACACCCATTTCTCTAGCCGTAGTCGTAAAATCTTGAACAATCAAAAAGTAACCAGGATAACCTGACTGACGAATAACATCTAACTCAAAATCTAATCGCTGTTCGATTTCTTTCGTAATTGTTCCATATCGTTTTTTAGCACCTTGGTAGGTCAACTCTCGTAAATACTCATCTTGAGTATTGATACCTGGTGGTAATGGAAAAGCAGGAAGCAGTACATCTCTTGCCAAATCAATAGGATCAATCTTATCTACAATCTCCATCGTATTGGCTACCGACTCTGGCACATCGTTGAAGAGTTGGTTCATCTCCATTTGAGACTTAAAGAAGAAATCAGAACTTGGAAATTTAAATCGCTGTTCTTCTTCGATCAAGCTATTGGTGTTGATGCATAAAAGGAAATCGTGTGGAATCCAATCCTCTTCTTCTATATAATGTGAGTCATTGGTACAAATGACTTTGATGTCATATTTTTTTGCAAGCTTTAATAACTCTTGATTAATATCTTCTTGGCTGATGCCTAATTGATCTATATTTTCGAGCCCTCGATGGCGTTGTATTTCGATATAAAAATCTTCGCCTAATAAGTCGAGCCACCACTTTACCAATTCTTCCGCTTTTTCCAAATCTCCTTTCATGATTGCTTGCGGAATCTCCGCTCCAATACAGCAACTTGTTGCGATTAAGCCTTCATGGTATTGCAGGATGAGTTCTTTATCAATACGAGGAAACTTACCATACAAACCTTCTATAAAACCAAGGGAACAAAGCTTTGATAAATTTTCATAACCGACTCTATTTTTAGCTAATAAGAGTTGATGACGACGAACATCTTTTTCTCCTTTAGCTTTTGCAAAACTTCGCTTATGGCGATCTTCGACCAAATAAAACTCACAACCAACTATTGGTTTGATTCCTCGTTTGTTGGCTTCAGCCACAAATTTAAAGGCTCCAAACATATTTCCGTGATCGGTAAGAGCTACAGCTTTTTGACCGTCAGCGGCAGCCTTTTCCATCATGCTACCTATTTCGGAAGCTCCGTCTAATAAAGAGTATTGCGTATGGCAATGTAGATGTGCAAATTCTGGCATTTGTTCCTTCTTTTTTATAATTGCTGTTTTTTAAACAGCAAAACTAGAAAATTGTTAAACTTCAATCTACTTGAAATTTAATAAAAAATGTTTCCTAGATAGTTGTCTGTAAGTGTTTTCTCAATGCGGATTGTTGATTCTCAAAAGATTAAATCATCCTTACTATTGATTAAGGTAAAGGTACACAAAAGAAGCCTTTTTTTCCTTTTCTAAGCGGAAAGATTTTCAATTTAACGGATTGAAACTAATTGCCCATTTATAGCGAACAGAAAGGTATCGAATGATGATTACTAAGGCAATGGATACAAAAATATTGACAGGATGTCCTTGACTTATTTGTTCGCCAATAAGGAATACCACACCTCCTGCAAAACAAGCTGTCGCATATATTTCTTTTCTAAAAATAAGCGGTACTTCATTCGACAAAACATCTCGAATAACACCACCGAAAACGGCAGAAACTACACCCATCAATACGGCAATGATTGGCGATAAGCCTAAACCTAATGTTTTTTGTAAACCTAAAATCGTAAAAAGTGCGATGCCTATTGTATCAAATAAAAATAAGCTTCTTCGTAATTTGAGGATATTTTTTTTGAAGAAGTAACAAAGCGGTAAGGCTAAAACAATAATGACTAGATAATTCAAATCATTCATCCATCCAACAGGTGTCTGACCGATCATCATATCTCTCAAAGTGCCACCGCCAACAGCAGTAACAAATCCTAAAATCAATGCGCCGACCAAATCAAAACGTTTTTCGACAGCAGCTAGCACGCCACTAATCGCAAAAACTAAGGTCCCTAACAAGTCGAAGAAATAGATAATATCCATAGCACCAAGATAGTAAGTTGGCTGATATTTAGAAATATACCTACTGGTATTCAGTTTAAGGATCATCATTCGTAGCTACCCTTTGATTCTCAGTAGCTTAATCGTTTGATAATCCCAAAACCACTTTAGTTTCAGTATATCTATTATAAAAAAGTGTCTAAGCTCAAAAAATGAAGTTAGACACTTTTTATCGAATAACAGCGACTACAGCTTATAGGCAATACCTAAAGAAAAGATATTTAATTTTGCTGTTCGGATTCTAGAAAAAGTTGTATGAGTAGTTGCTCTATTTTCTAAATCAATAGGATCTGCATAGATATTGGATAAGCTTCTGTTGTAGTTTGCTTGTATACTCATCTTTTCAGCTACTTGATATGCAAGTGATGCTTGAGCACCTATATTTTTTTGAAAATATTCATTGCAATTAGTTGATCGCTCGACTGTCATAGAGGTTGAATAAGATTGATTACAGTACATCGGTAAGGCAGCATAAAGACCTGCTCCAATATTCCACTTTGCTATACGCCATTCTAGCCCAATTGGTATATTCAAAAAAATTAAACTTGTTGAGTAGAATGGAATAATACTGCCAAAGGTAACCGGAGTACTATTACTTGAAGGATTGTTATTAGGAAATGTCGTTTCGAAACCATCCAGTGCATCAAGACCTTGAATTTCGCTTTTTTCCTCAAACGTATAATTGACTACTTGGAATTGTAAACCCGAAGTTAAAAACAACGATCTATTTTTCAATAATTTGTAATCAACTTGCAATCCTAAATCTACACCAAAACCAATCTTTACCTCTCTAGTATACGTTTTATAATCACCTAATGTTATCGTATAAAATCCTGTACTAGGAGAAATAGCTTGTCGTATTGTTTCGGTGGTTGGCATTTCTGGAATAGCGTAATTTGCTGCAGCAGAAATCGAGATGCCCAATCGTTGAGCATAAGCCATTGTTATTAGCATGAGAAAGGCTAATAAAAGTGTTATTCTTTTCATTGTAAGGGTATTTTAGGATAAAAAAATAGTTATTAAAGGTAGTTTTAAAATTCTTAATAACAAAGTAAATTCTTAATAAGGGAGTCAAAAACAACTGGTTTAGCCAAAAATTAGAATCGTTTTTTACTACAAAAAAGGCAAAAAAGAGGCGATTAGCCTAGCTATGGTACGATGTTTCGAACATCGAGTATGGTAAGTAATGGTTATTCGTAACACAACAATAAGTACACTTATTTCTAAGTAATATAAAATTTAATGGTTTCTTAAATCAATTTGATTAATTCTCTTATTTAATTTTAGTTCTTTATTTTTGCGATTAAAATAACTCTCTATTGTGAACGTTCCAAATAAATTGACAATATTAAGAATCATTTTAGGTATCATCGTCCCGATCTTGATGCTCTATGGTGATTTTAATGGTCGAATATTAGCAGCAATTCTTTTTGTTATTGCTGGAGTGACAGATTACCTTGATGGGTGGTATGCACGTAAATACAATCTAATTACTAAGCTTGGCAAAATACTTGACCCAATTGCGGATAAAATCATCGTTATAGGTTGTTTTTTCGTTCTTTCGTCGCTTACACATTTGGATGTGTATTCATTTTGGTGGATAATTCCTATATTCTTAAGAGAAGTGTTGGTGACTGTTATTCGATTTATTCTCTTATTAAAAGACCACCCTTTAGTGATGGCTGCTAGTTGGTCTGGAAAAGTAAAGACGACCATACAATTTATGACTTTGCCCCTAATTTATTTCGTTTTCATGTTCCGTCATTATGGGAATATACAACCTGCTCTTTGGGTAGAGTTCATTCTGTATACTATGCTAATCGTTACAACAGTTTTCACCTTGCAATCTGGTTGGAGTTTCTTTTCTAAAAATTGGAAATATTTGTAGGAAGCATAAACTATTTTGATTATTCAATTTCCTCCAAATGCTTTTTAAAATATGCTCTAACCCTATTTTAACCAAAAAAAGGTAAACACAGTTTTATGTTTACCTTTTTATTTGAAAGCTGAAGTCAAAAAAAATTACACTGATTCCTCAAACACTTCTGGATATAAAATTGGTCGAGGATATTCTTCTATTAATGTTTGTTTGATAACGTCAAAAACAGTTACAACACCTTTTAGTTCATTTCGAAGATTCACAACAGGTAGTGTCTTGAATCGACGATCCATAAATAATTCTGCTGCTGTACCAACTTTATCAAGTGGTGTTATTTTGATAACAGTGGTTGTCATATAATCTTTTACGGTGCCATCTTCTACTTCTTCAGATGACCTATAACCTCTCCAAAGATCATATGAGGTAATCATACCGAGCAATTTATTTTCTGAATCAATTACTGGAAGTTGTTGAAGTCGATTTTCGATCATCATGTCAGAAACATCTCTAATATTCTGATTGGGGTGAGCGACAACAGGGTCTTTCGTCATAATTTGACGGACTTCTTGGTTCATCATCTTCATAATATAATTGTTTTTAAGTGGTTAACGGACTTTATGTAACACTAATTTAGTTCAAAAATTCTTTAAAAACAAAAATATACAGAATAAAATATCTTATTTAGGTAAATTCATAAATATTAATAACTCAAATTATAATTTTTGCCATTTAATATTACGAATCACTGTCACAAATAGTTTATAATTGTACTTTTAGCAACTCTCCTAAACGCAGAAAAGCAGCTTTCCATTCTTCACTCGCAAAAACCCATTTATCATTTTTATAGCCTCTAAGCATATAAAAATAACTGTTTTGACTTTTCCAAATATCCAATTCGACACCTAAAGATTGTATGGTTTCAAAGATCGAATTCAATTTTTGAATATGATCAAGTGAGACAACTCCACTCTCTATTTTTCTAATTTCATAAAAAAGGCGTTCGCTAGCCGCTAGTTTAAAGGATTGTTTACTACTCAGTTCTATATCCCATTTTTTGACATCTTCTACCAAGCGAAGTAATTTCTTTTCATTCAGTTCATCTTGCTCAAAAAAACGATTGAGTTCTGAATTAATAACAAATTTCGCAGCACTTTGATAAGCATCAGGTATAGGAATATTACTTTCTTTCATATTCACCATTAGATGATAGTTGTCTTTATAGATGTCACTAAAAGCTAATTCGGCCAGTTGTAGACTTTTAGCCGTTACTTGTTCTAATATTTTGCGTTTTTCATCTTGAAACAAATCAGCCATTGTATATCGATTGGTTCCAAAAGTAGTTTGCATCAGCGCAATTACATCTCCTAAATTTGTACCTTTAAAAGCAGGAATTATTTTTTCGTGCAATTCATCAAAGCTTTCTCTATTCATATCAATAGAAATATGCCCGATGATGTTTTGCTGACCTAGGTATAACACGGCAAAACTAAAATGCTTTTCAGAATAGGTAATTTTTGATTTTACAGTTGTTCGACCTAAAGCTAATTTATAATGCCCAGCCTCTCTCTTATCAAAAATTTCATTTTGAGAAGTATAGTTAAACAAAGCTAAATTTTTGGGATCTTTTTCAAAAAGGGAAGCAACAGCATAATGCATCCCGACACGTTCGAGATCAACACGAGACGGAATAACCGTATTGACATAACTATACTCACCACCTTTGTAGACATTACTTTTGGCTTTTGATAATCGTTTTATAAATTTATCTTGTAAATCTACTTTCGCTACTTGACGAGCATAGTCTATTGCTCGGCAAGCATATTGTAAAATTTGATTGGTTTCAATACCAGATATTTCGTCGAAAAACCAACCACAACTCGTAAACATCAATTGCGCATTCCGCTGCATTTCCATTAGACGCAACAACTTCGTTTTATTATTTTTAGTAGGCTTTCTAATAGCGTGTTTTGCTATAAATTCATCTACTGCTTCGTTGTTTCTTTTTAGTAAAACATCGATGTAATCGTTTCGTGCTGCCCAAGGATCTTTTAATAATTTTCCGCCTTCCTTTTCATAAATTGGTATCAGCTGATCTCTTAGCCAGTTGAGTGAATTGCGAAGCGGCCCTCTCCATTGCTGCGTCCAACCACCATTACCACCTGTATTACAACCACAATTTGAACGCCAACGTTCTACACCATGAGCACAAGACCAAGAGCTATTTTGGTGAATTTGAATTTCGTACTCAGGCGGAAATTTTTCGAGGTACTCGCCATAATTCGTAATATGTGCATAAGCACTAGCTTCTATTTTATCTAAACAATCGGCTAAAGCCATTTCACCAAAGCGATGATGATGACCATAACTTTCGCCATCTGTAGCTATGTGAACTAACTGTGCGGCATTACCTTTATCGAAATGAGATACAATATTCTGCGCAAAATGAGCACCATTGTTGAGTAAACCATCAAAAGCTACTCCCTGTGCCAACCGACCGTGATAAAAAAATAATGCAATTTCTGCCCCTGAAGGCAAACGACAAAGATAAGGTCGCCGTGTATCTACGGTATCAGCATTTACTTCTTGCCAATTATCATCACTCAGTTTTCGGAAAGCTTTTGCTTGACGAGGTGCTAAAATCGTATACTTAATCCCATTGGCGACTAATACTTCCAGACTATCTGTATCTACAGCGGTTTCTGCCAACCACATTCCCTCAGGCTTACGCCCAAAGCGATATTCAAAATCTTTGATCCCCCAAATGACTTGTGTTTCTTTATCTCGAGCATTCGCCAAAGGTAATATCAAATGGCTATGAACTTGGGCTATGGCTGAGCCGTGACCATTAAATTTCTCCTGACTCAACTTGTCTGCCTCAATAATCGCTTCGTAGGTTCCCCGGTCATGTACCTCTAACCACGAGAGCAAGGTAGCTCCTAAGTTGAAGCTAATCCGAGTATAATTATTGACTATTTTTTGAATAAATTCTTTTTCATCAAGTATGCGAGCACGAGCATTGGGAGCATAACATTCGAAGTTAATGCGTTCGTTCCAATCGTGAAAAGGTGCTGCGCTGTCTTGTTTTTCGATACTTTCCAACCAAGCATTTTCTCTAGGTGGTTGGTAGTAATGACCATGTATACAAATATACTTATTACTTTGACTCATAAGTGCTTATACTAAAATCTTGTGATTGCTGTTACATTATAATAAGCACAAATGTAGTTTTTTTTTAATATTTGACCTGAATTCATTCAGAAAATTACAAAATAGACTGGACAAAAATCAAATTCAAACGTTATACTAATCACAGATAGAATTTGTATTGAATAATTTTGCTTGATAAAACTATTTTGTCTAAATTTTAGTAACAACTAAATAATAACTTCCGCATCTGTCGCTGCCTATAATGTCGGACTTATTTTTTACTCGTTACTTAAAACAGTATATTTGAGCATCAATTAATGAACAAATTCGGAACCATCCAACAATCTAGTCTATACACAAAGTATTATCTTCAAAATCTTAGTAATGACTCAAGAATAGCTTCTCCTTGTATCAGCACTTTTTATACTTATTTTTTTGACATTACTATTTAAACCAAAGAATACTAAACTATGAAAAATTTTATTGTAAAATCAGCACTACTCCTATTTCTATTTACAGGAATAACAGAAATGAATGCTCAAAGCATTTTTGACAAATTTGAACATTTTTTAAGCTCTAAACGACTACAATTAAGCTATGGAGTCCAATCGAGTTGGTATAGAGAAAGCCATATACATTTTATACAAGAGAAGTATGAGAGAGACTTAGTCATTTTTGATGTACATGCCATTGATAGAGAAAACCTATCTTTTTTATTGAAAGGAGAATTTGGAGTAAATCAGTATAAAATAAATTTGGCAATAGACTTATCAGATAAATATAGTTTGAGTGCTTTTGTGACACATTTGGGTTACCATGTAAAAGTAGATAAAGAATACTATAAAATAGGAACATGGAATGGAATGCATATTTCTAACGAAGATAATTTAAAAAACTACATCACGGCTTTGGAACATTCGAATGGTATAAATAGCTGGAATGTAGGGATAAGAAGGCGATTTAAAATCAAACAAAATAATTGGATTGGGTTGGAAGCAGGAATTAAACCTAACATCGGTCTTTTAGCAGTCGCCACGCAAGGAGAAGTCATCAACCCTTATGGGGTAGCAGAACGATACGATAAAGGGAATAAAATTGGAGGATACAATTATGGCGGAGAAATAGATCTTAGCATCTATATCAAGCAACATTGGATGCTAGAATTGAATCTAAATTATTTTCAGATGCATGTAAAAAAAGCACTCTTAGATGAGGAAGCTTATGTAAAACAAAATTTAGTCGGATCACATTACGGACTGAGTGTCGGATATAAGTTTTAAACAAGGATAATGAGTAGCTCACGATAATTACTTCGGTATTTTAAAACGATCTTTTTCTGCTATATTTCCTCAAAAAATATCTTTGCCCTAAAATTTACCGAATTAATTATCGTGAGCTACTTAGATTTAGACATTAAGATGAGGATTCTATTAGAGCATCTTGGGGATTTGTTTTTGATGTGAATGAAGCCCAAAGGGTAAATCTCCAACATACTCTAATTTATATGCCGCCTTATCAAATAATTTACCAAGTCTTTTCTTTATCCAGTCCTAAATATCCAACTCCCCTTAGCGTCCTATTTATTTTCTTTATGCTTCTTGCTACTTTTTGATATTTGCTCAAAAATAACCAAACTCCTCTAGACACTCCTTGATATGAATAATCAGAATTGAACCCAACTATTTTTCCATCTTTTATATAATTAACTTTGATGCCATCATTATTGAAGCGATATGTTTCTCCAGTAGGGTTTGCCATTCCATAATCAGCTACCAATAAGCCCTTTGTAGGATCAGGATTAAAATCGACTGATTCCAATTTATCATTTAATATCTTCCCTTCATACTTTCCACTTAAAATAGCTTTCGAATCGGAACTATAAAAAAAGTAAACTGGACAAAAATCAAAGTATTCTTTGTATGCTCTAACGATATATTCATGTCGCTCTTTTGTATCTTTTCTTCGCTGTGCAGCTTGTTCTTTGAAGCCCCTCTTCTCCATTTCCTCGATTGTTTTTTCTTGTGTTTGCAAACGCATAAGTAAGATATAACCATCCTCTCTTTCCGCTACTTGTTGAGTAAAAAATACGTTGCTGATGTTGCTTGTCAGCATTAAAAATAAAACGACTAATTTAATTTTCATCTGTTTAAAAAATTTTATTTTGCCAAAAAAA
>JAHDIP010000201.1:0-7758 GCA_020630735.1 Saprospiraceae bacterium
TTACTAAACCTACTTTATATTAATCCATTTTGGATTTTTGTAAAAGTTTTACTATAATTGTTTTAGGGAGAAGAAATAGAGTGTTAATACATTTTATTTCTTCTTTTTTTATCACTAAAAACTAAAACAATATGGATTTCGAAAAAACACTTGATTCAGACCTTGGGGCAGGTCTAAGTATTAATTCAGAAAGTAAAGGCTACCTCGCCGAAACGGCAAAATGGGCTAAATTCTTAGCTATCATTGGATTTTTTTTTATGGCTATCATTATTATTGGAGCTATTTCAATGGCATTTGTAATGGGAAGTGAATTTGATGACTTATTTCCTGGAATGGGAATAATGATTGTTCTTTTGTATATTCTTATGGCAGGCATCTATATTTTTCCGATACTTTACTTATACCGTTTTGCAACTAATATGAAAGGAGCCATTAATAGCAATGACAATATGCTAGCAACAGAGGCCTTTTCGAATCTTAAGTCACATTATAAGTTTTTCGGAATTTTAATGGCGATCTTCTTGGGTATCTATGCATTTATATTCATCATGACTTTCATTTTAGGAGCGGGTTCATTTATCTTCTAATGCACCCAATTACGATACTCTTTTAAGTTTCGATTGATTTGTTTGCGGTGACGGGTAAAATGGCTGTCAAAAAACTTAAGCATATCTAAGATAGTCATTTTGCCAGCTGCAGGATGCTTGTACAATTCCTTATTCATCATATCATCTGGGAGCGTTTCTAGGAAAGCTTTTAGTTCTTCACGTTGTTGTTTCCATTGTTTAACGACTTCCCAAAATGTAGATTCTTCTGGCAAATTATCACCAACAGCAGCAGGTGCTTTTCGCTTGAGAGGAGTAGCAAGATAGGTTTTTAGTAAAATCGAACGCATTTTTGATTTCAAGCCTGCTTTCTCTAAGGCAGGATTATGACTTAATTTTTTCTCTAAATATTGATGTGAAAGCCTCTCCGCTAGCATCAAATGATGCATAACTTGTAAAACAGACCAAGCACCTTCCTGAGGCTTCTTGTTCAATTTGCTATCAGAAAACTGTTTTAAATCTTCTAATAGATCAATGAAATCAGCATCTAGCTTTTTAAACTGGGTTTGTAATGCTTTATTCATAAATTTAAAGGGTTCTCTTTTTTATGCAATATAATCATTTTTTCCAATGGAAAAACCCTATCAACAAAAAAAACTATGTCAGCTCAAGGCTTATAAAGTCTGTATAATTGCCCAAAATTCATTAATTTCGCCCTGAATCAAGAATAACGAACCATGAGAAAAAAATCTTTACTTACACTTATTAGTCTCCTTATTGTATCCCTAGCTTGGGCTCAAGACAAAAAAGAAGATAAATGGGATGTGGCTAACCCACCAGGAGAATTTAAAGAAATAGAATTTACAACCGATGAAGGTACTTGGATGAACCTCGACGTCAGTCCAAATGGGCAAACAATTGCATTCGATATGATGGGTGATATCTATAGTATACCGATTACAGGTGGTACAGCAAAATTACTAAGAGGCGGTTTACCCTATGAAGTACAACCTCGCTTTAGCCCTGATGGAAAGCATATCATCTTTACAAGTGATGCAGGCGGAGGCGATAATGTTTGGATGATGAAAGCCGATGGTTCTGATGCCAAACAAATCACTAAGGAATCTTTCCGATTGTTAAATAATGCTGTTTGGATGCCTGACGGCGAATATTTTGTGGCTAGAAAACACTTTACTTCTGGTCGCTCTCTAGGCGCTGGCGAGATGTGGATGTATCACAAAACAGGTGGTAGCGGAATCCAATTGACTAAGCGTAAAAATGATCAACAAGATGTCAATGAGCCATGTGTTTCTTCAGATGGCAAATATCTTTATTTCAGTGAAGACATGTATCCAGGTGGCTACTTCCAATACAACAAAGATCCGAATAGTCAAATCTATGTCATCCGCCAATATGATTTTGAAAAAGGAGAAGTAAAAAATATCATTTCAGGTCCTGGTGGTGCTTGTCGTCCTCAAATTTCTAACGACGGAAAACGAATGGCTTACATTAGGCGTGTACGCACAAAAACCGTTTTAGTCGTTCACGATTTAGAAACGGGCGAAGAGAATATTCTTTACGACAATTTGAGTAAAGATCAGCAAGAAGCTTGGGCAATATTTGGTGTCTATACGGGGTTTAATTGGACGCCTGATGACAAAAATATTATTATTTGGGGCAAGGGTAAAATCTGGAAAGTAGATGCGACAAAAGGAGGCGCAAGCGAAATTCCTTTTACCGTAAATGCCAAACACAAAATGATGGAGACTGTTCGTTTTGAACAACAAGTCGATTCTGACAAATTCGATGTCAACGTCATTCGTCAAGCTCGTACTTCTCCTGACGGCAAGACTTTAGTCTTCAATGCTATCGGTTATTTATGGCAAATGAAATTACCAAACGGCAAACCAAAACGAATTAGCAAGAATGGTGATTTTGAATTTGAACCGTCGTTTTCTCCTAACGGAAATGAGATTGTATACGTCACTTGGAATGATGAAGCCTTAGGTAATATTTATACCATGAATTTGGGTAGTGGTGCTAAGAAGAAAATCAATAAGAAAAAAGGTATCTATCGAACTCCTACCTTTTCACCTGATGGCAAACAAATAGTCTACCGCAAAGAAGGTGGTAACATGCACCAAGGTTATACTCACTCTAAAGAACCAGGTATTTACACCGTCAGTGCAAATGGTGGTGATGCAACTTTCGTAACGCCTCAAGGAGAAAATCCACTTTTTAGTGCTGATGGCAAACGCATTCTTTATCAAACAGGTGGCTTTCTTTTTGGTAGTTTGACCAAAGCTTTTAAAAGTGTAAAGCTTGACGGAACGGACGAGAAAAAAGTATTTGACACCAAATACTCAACCAACTTCTCCCCTAGCCCAGACAACAAATGGATTGCTTTTACCGACTTGTACAAAGTATATATCGCTCCAATGCCTTTGCCTGGTCAGCCTATCGGGTTATCGCCAGATACAAAAGCTGTACCTGTAGCACAAGTGGCAAAAGATGCTGGTATCAGTTTACATTGGTCGGCTGATAGTAAAGCATTAAATTGGACTTTAGGAAATGAATATTTTTCTAATAAATTAACCGATCGGTTTTTGTTTTTAGAAAATGCTGTTGATAGTCTTCCTCCTATTGATACCATCGGCATTAAGATTCCTTTAGAAATGGAAACAGATCGACCTGAAGGTATTATCGTTTTGAAAAATGCTCGTATCATTACCATGGAAAACGATGAAGTTATCGAAAATGGAACGATTATAATTGAAGACAACAAAATAAAATCTGTTGGAGAAGGTAGCAGTAGTTTAATTCCTAAAAATGCAAAAATTATTGATTGTTCTGGTAAAACAATTATGCCAGGTATCGTCGATGTACATGCTCACTTAGGTGCATTTCGTTATGGTTTGAGTCCTCAAAAGCATTGGCAATATTATGCCAACCTTGCTTATGGTGTTACGACTACACATGATCCTTCTTCCAACTCTGAAATGACCTTTTCGCAATCGGAAATGGTAAAAGCAGGTATCATGATTGGTCCTAGAATTTATTCTACGGGTACAATTCTTTATGGTGCAGATGGTGATTTTAAAGCACTTATCAATAACTTGGAAGATGCTCGTTCTGCGCTCAGACGTACGAAAGCTTATGGTGCTTTTTCTGTAAAAAGCTATAACCAACCTCGAAGAGAACAACGACAACAAGTTATGCAAGCTGCTCGTGAACTAGGCATCAATGTTTATCCTGAAGGTGGTTCCTTTTTCTACCATAATATGACAATGGTAGCCGACGGACATACTGGTGTAGAACACAATATTCCAGTTGCACCACTCTACAAAGATGTCATCGAATTTTGGTCAGCTACCGAAACAGGTAATACTCCAACCTTAATTGTCAACTATGGTGGTGTCAATGGTGAATATTATTGGTATCAAAAAACAAATGTTTGGGAAGACGAACATTTACTAAAATATACTCCTCGACCTATCATTGATTCTCGTTCTAGACATCGTACAATGATCCCTGATGAGGAATATGAGAATGGACATATCTTAGTCTCAAAATCTTGTACAAAATTGCAAAATGCTGGTGTGGACATTAACCTAGGTTCGCATGGTCAAATACAAGGTATTGGTGCTCATTGGGAATTGTGGATGCTTGCCCAAGGCGGTATGTCAAATATGCAAGCCCTCAAAGCGGCAACCATTAATGGTGCAACGTACATTGGTATGGATAAAGAAATTGGTTCGATCAAAGCGGGCAAATTAGCCGACTTAGTGGTACTGGATAAAAATCCATTGGAGGCTATCCAAAATACTAAAACGGTTCGCTATACTATTATTAATGGAAGGATGTACGATGTAGAAACAATGAACGAAATCGGTAATTACGATTCTAAGCGAACTAAATTTTATTGGGAAATGCCTGGTAGTGGAAATGCTTATCCGCTACATATGAAAACCAATAGTTTTATGTGGCCAAATTGTAGTTGTCAGCATTAGCAATCAAAATTAAAGTAGAAATAAAAACCAAAATGCTTCTGAGTAGTTAATCTAGTTGGTGAAAGATTACGAATCGAGAGCAGAGAACAGTGAAGCGGGACTTTAAGTATACAATGGAAAAATTAAATGCCAATTTATACTTAAAATAATCCCTTTTCTCGCTTCCCTATTCTCTGTTCTTTTCTATTTTCTCAACTTCATTAATTAATAATTACTCAATCAATAATCAATTTTTTCTGTGAAACGCTTCCGAATACTTTTCCGATTTTTGAAATTTTATTTTTCTGCTGTAACGAAATATCGGATACACTCCCCTTTTGTGTTTAATTTTACACAGGCAGTATTAGAAGATAATCGTGAGTTTTATGCTTTCAGTGATATCGAATATTTGCGTAGCTTACTAAAAAAAGAAGAGAAAAAAATACAGGTGACCGATTTTGGTGCAGGCTCTCATGTTGACAATAAAAATGAACGTAGTATAAAAAGTATTGCTAATTCTGCTTTGACAGATGCCCGATATTGCCGTTATCTTTTTAGAATTATTAATGAGTACAAACCTAAAACGATATTGGAGATGGGAACCTCGCTTGGTGTGTCTGCTATGTATATGCACTTCGCAGCACAAAATGCAACGCTCATTACCTTAGAAGGATGTCCTCAAATTGCAGAAGTAGCTGCTGGAAATTTTCGACGACTACATGCTACAAACATCCAACAAAAAATTGGTCGATTTGAAGAAACACTCCCGCAAGCATTAAACGAATTAGAACACTTAGATTTTGTTTTTATTGATGGCAATCATCGAAAAGAACCAACTATACAATACTTTAATGATTGCTTAAAATTTGCAACAGACCAATCCGTTTTTATTTTTGATGACAACCATTGGTCTGAAGATATGGAAGCCGCTTGGAACGAAATAAAAGAGCATCCAAAAGTAACCTTAAGTATCGATTTGTTTTTCTTTGGTTTAGTCTTTTTCAAAAAAGATTTTCAGAAAAAAGAACACTACAAAATTGTTCCCACACTTTGGAAGCCTTGGGTGATGGGATTTTTTAAGTAAGCTTAATTGCAAACAATTTGAAGCGAGAGTAGAGAAGCGGGAACAGGGAAAATAAGAATCCCTGTTCCCGTTTCTCTACTCTCTGCTCCTCCTTACTCCTTCACCGCAATACTCTCCGACATCGTCCAAAAGCGTTCTTCATTATCGTAGTACAAATAGGCAGAAGATGGAGCAGCCGTATACATACCTGGAAGGTCTGCTTTCAAATCAAGGTTGATTTTTTTGCTTTCATTCGGTCTTAAGTATAGAAAATGAAACGCAATTTGATCACCAAAAATTTCGTAATAATCTGCCTTATTTTTTTCTTGAATTTCTTTCAACTGCCAAGGTTGTGCTGTCAATCCAGATGGAATAGCCACTAGTGCTACCGCATTTGCCAAGGTATCAGAGGTGGTATTCGTCAAGACATTTGACAAGCGAACCGTTTCGCCCATACTCGTTTCAGTTGTCGCTAAAGTCGATTTAAAATCCAACTGTTTTTGGTTTGAATTTTTAGGGTGCTGGGCAGTGTACTTGATTTCCATTTCAAAAGGAATTGGTTTTTGGGTATTATGAAATTTTACTGAAACTCTGTGTTTACCTTCAGTAAAATAATTTTCCAAATTATCAATGCGTAAAGCTTGTAACTGCTTCGCTCGATAAGGTAATTGCTGAATCATTTTTCCATCAATAAAGACTTCCACTATTCCATTGGTAGCACTTTGGTGATCTAAGTAAGCATAAGAAACCAGAGCCTTCAAAGCCAATACTGTAGACTGTGTAGAACCATAACCATAGTTATTTTTAAACTTAGACAGTTGGCTCATAGAACGTTCTATTTTAGACAAATCAGGTGTAGTTCTTTTTGCCATAGCAATAATTGCTAAAGCCGTCGTTTCTACTTTCGCATTATTTCCTCCTGATCTAGTAATCGTTGTTCTCGAATTCCACAAGCCTTTTTCATCTTCCAATTCCATTAATTTTTCTAATAAAGCATCAGCTCTATTATCTTTTATTTTGTACAAGGCATTAACCATTAAGCCCATGATATATGCATCCTTTGATTCTACTGCATCTGTATAAGACTTTTCAATTTCTTTCGCAATCTCAGTTCCGTAACCTGCTTCGCATAAAGTCCATACGATATAAGCGTCTCCGACTCTTGGTGTTTGGTTTCCATATCCCCATTGGTTTGTCGGTCGTTTCCATGATCCTTTTCCGTCTTTTTGGTCAAGTAACCATTTTGCAGTTGTCGCCAAAAATCCATCTTCAGCGGGCAATACTTTATTCATTTCATAAAACTGCATTAACGCATAAGCAGTGAGTCCAGGATGTCCTTCTCCTCTTCCATACCAAGTAAAACCACCATCTTTAAGAGCGTGTTTTTTCAATCGTTGATAACCTATTTGAGTAAATCCTTCAATCTTTTTTCGCATACCATTCTTCGTAATGTTGAAGGCATCCATTACTTGTAAAGCGAGTACATTTGGATAATTTTTACTTGTTGTTTGTTCAAAACAACCAGAAGGTTGACGTACTAAACGATCTAAACTAGCCGTCATTTCGGTCACCAAATTAGGGTGCGCTTGGAAGTTAGCTGTCAAGGAACCATCAATAGGATGCTCGATACTTACATCAAAGGTATTCGTCAATTTTCCATCCGATAAAATATGATTAACAGGATAGCCTCGTTGTTTAACTCTGATATGTTCATAAAAACGTTCGTTTATTCCTTTTGCTGTAAAACCGATATGCACATAGGAATGATTTCCCCATTTTCGATTGGAACTACAACGGTATTTCAAGTAAATCGTTTGGCTTTCTTTTGGTGCTAAAACCACATCAGCAGGAATATCTGTTAATAATTCCAACCAATGAGAATTCGGAATATTTAAAGTTCCTTTTAGTTCTTTTTCTGTGTTATTTGTGAGGGTTAGAGGTACTGTTATTTGATCGCCTGACAATGCCAAAGCAGGAGATTTGGCGTGCATAGCAAACGGTAATTGGGTAAAGTATTCGTACTCACTACGCCCTATTTGTCCTTGATTACCAAAGCCTTCTATCGTTGTTCTAAAAGTAGTAGTTGCATCAGAATTGCAAAACATTACCTGTGCTTTCCCTTCTTCGTTTGTAACAACATTCGGGTTCCAATAAATCGTCG
>JAHDIP010000201.1:7858-11533 GCA_020630735.1 Saprospiraceae bacterium
GTTCTCCAATACTTGTAAGAGTAGCGACTTCCACCACCTGCATAACTGGCAGGTCCTGATGATGATATTGGTGCATATTGTATTTCTTCCATTTCTTTATCAGCATCTGCCATAAATTCTTTTCGCTGATTTCTTATTTTAGCGTTTGAAGATGACCTAGGTGTAGAGACTCGTACTGTTCCTCCACCAAAGCTCGCAGGTATCCCTCCTGTCATTACTTGAATTTGATCTATATTTGATGCAGGAATCAAGTTTCCACTCACTCGAATGCCATCAATATAATACTCAGTTGCTGAAGAACGTGAACCTCTTATGGTAATTTCATCACCCTCATCTACTTGGCTAAGACCTGCAGTCATAGACGCTAAAGCGCCAATATCTTTTGTCGCT
Organism: Saprospiraceae bacterium; assembly: GCA_020630735.1. Taxonomy (GTDB): domain Bacteria; phylum Bacteroidota; class Bacteroidia; order Chitinophagales; family Saprospiraceae; genus JAHDIP01. The sequence continues at coordinate 8,249 of JAHDIP010000201.1, forward strand.
AATCGGGAAATTTGTTCGGACTTAACCACACTTCCAGAAGTCGTATTATCTTGTTCAATAAGTGGTACTTTATATTCTGTCACCATAACAACATCAAGCAGAATATTAGAATCATCATATAAATAACTATCATCTCTAAGAGCTGTTACTTGTACAGACTGTAAACTAGATGACGCAGGTACTTCAGCAACTGTTTGTTGACCTGAGCCAATCGGCAAATAATTTGGAAGTTGACTACTTGCAATTGGAAGTGTTTCTTCTTCTTTATATGCAATCATTTTACTGTCTAACTGTAAAGCTTTATTGGGTTTGATTTGTACCTTTTCAATTTTTTGGGTAAAATAGTCTTTAGCAGCAAGCTCTAAACTATAGCTACCTGTACTAATGCTATGAAACGCATAGCCTCCATCTTTATCTGTTAATAAAGTCCATGTTTTTTGATCACTGTCAGTTAATTTCACTTCACAATTTTCGAGCGCAATGCCTTCTTTGTTTTTAATTTCACCAGCCAACATTCCAGCATTTTGACTTAGCATCATCGACAAATCATTGTCGTATTTATTGACGCCTCGTTGTATACTTCTTAAGGTTCCGCCAATCGTTGCTTCTGCCGTTAGCAATACACCATACATCCCCATTTTAAAATCTTTAAACTCGAAGCAACCGTCTTCATCAGTAATCGTTTCTAAGGCGTGTTGCTTTATCGATACTTTTGCTTTGGGCACTGCTTTTCCATCTTCGTCTAAAACAATTCCTGCTATAATGGCCTGCTCCATCTTATGCTCATATGCTACTTCATTATTTCTTATTACTTCTTTCCATTCAAATCGTCTCCAGCCATTGGTCATCATCAGATAATCGAGTGCTTGTTTTCGTTTTGGTTTTTCTTCGTCAAAATAAAAATTAGGTTCTTCTATCTCTCCCTTCAGTTCACTTTCTAGTAAAATATTGGAAAGGATATGACCTTGTTTATCATCTGCATAAGTTAATAATTTATCGTCAGCAACTGCTAATGAAAATCGCCCCTCAACAGGTTCACCGAGTTCGTTCGTTACCTCAACATCCATGACGACCTTTTCTCTTGGCAAGTATTTTTCTTTGTTGGTTTTTACTTTAATGCTTAACCGCTTGTGAGGGTTTACAAAAACGAGGCGTTCACAAAATGAATTTTTATACTGACCTAAAAGAGTAATTTTTGTAATACCTATCGGAATATTTTTGATCGGAATTTTAAGCTGTTTAGTTTTATCAATTGTAAAATCTTTAGAGAAATAAATATTATCATTCGCTTGAGCAATTAAATAAATCACTTCCTTACTTGTGCCTTTTACTTCGGCAGTAATATACTCTTTATCTTGGTTCACGATGTTTAGCACAAAGCCTGTTTCTTTGATCGTTGGAAGTGCATACCTTTTTTTAATGCCTTCAGGTTTTGTAATTTTGGCAAAGTATTGCTTACTAGCATCTGGCTTAAAAGGCAGTGCGCCCATTCCATTATGAAAAGAACTAAAAGTCGTAACTAGTTGATCTTTTTCATCTACAATCTGTCCACTAATATCTGCCGCTTTTCCAAATTCATTGATCGCTTTAAACGCAAGTTTCGTTTCTATATTATTCACTAAGTCTCCTCCCTCTGCAAAAAACTGTAAGTCAATTGCATTCAAAACTATTGGAATAGAACGAGAAATCGACTCTGTTTGACCGCTATACTTTATGAGTACATTCAGTAGTCCATCATTCGTCTCTAATTTTTTAGGTAATTCAAAAAAGATATTGGCTTTTCCTTTCACATCCGTTTGTGCCTCATCCGTTTGTATCTTTTTGCCATCAAGCATGACATTATACTGGAAACCATGAATCGCCAAAGGCTCATTATCTAAAGATTTGAGTTCCAATTTTGCTTCTACTCTATCTCCTGCACCATAAGCTTTTCGGGCAAAGTCTAGCTTCATATTCAGATTGGGCAATACTGGATTTTGAACTTGAATGGTTCGTTCGAAAAAGAGTGCTTTATTTTTTTGCCAATTAGTATAAGCTTTAATTGTATAAATACCTCCAACATTATGTGGCAACTGAAATAGTCCTGAAGCATTTCCTTTAATCGCTACTAAGTGTTGTTTTTGCAATACATCTCCTTTGGGGCTCAACAATTCCACATAAGCCATCCCACTTGTATTTTTTGATGTTAAGGTATTGGCATTGCGAATAAACAAACTAAACCAAATAGCTTCACCTGGTTTGTAAAAATTACGGTCGAGTTGTACGTATACTTTCTCTTCCTTTTCTTTTTCGCTTAAAGCTTGCAGTTGCTTCTTCACCTGTTGCACAATCGGATGATTGGGATATATAGTGGAAAAGGTAAAACTGCTTAAAGTAATTATTGCCAATAATAAAATAGTGGTACTAATGTGCTTTTTCATATTTCATTTTTTAAAACGTGCTTACAGAAAGACATAAGTGTGGCTGTCTTTAGTTCTTCAACTAAGACGCTTATATTTTTTTTGAATATTTTGTAGTAGGAATTATTAAAAACAAGAAACGTCCATGATTAAAAAGTCTTTTTAATACACTAGGAAATGACTTTTTAATCTTGGTAAGCCTGCCTTCCGCAGGCAGGTTCCATGTGACCATCTGGAAAAATTTAAATAGACACATGAAAAGAGTTTCCTGTTTATAATTGTATAGATGTAAGAATTGGGTAAAATGGTGTATCGGCTTATTTTTATTTCATAAAATACATCGCTGTCCAAAGTCTCAGACTTTAGGACAAATATTTTGCTGGTCTGTGACTTTAGCGAGGACAAAACAATAGTTAGGCGTCATCCAAATAATAATGTACGCAACATTACTAATTTCATGACGCCTTATTCCACCACCAATACCTTCCCTGATTTAATAGTTGCATCTTTTTGTTCTAAAGTATAAAAATACAAAGCATTTGGCAAGCCACTAAGACTAATGACATGCCGCTGAATACCTTGCGCCAATTGCAGCTCTCGTACCACTTGCCCCAAATCATTATATAATAACCAAGTCGTTTGTTGACGAAGCGGTTTTGAAAAAGCAATAGTTAATTGATCGACCGCAGGATTAGGATAGACATTGATTTGGTCTTGTATGAGTACCGTAGTAGGCGTAGTCGTATCGATCAATTCTAGCGTACGACAAAAGGTATCTTCGCCATACTCATTGCTGACCGTAAGACAAACTTCTTGGTCACCACCAATCACATAAGTATGCACAGGACAAGTATCTTGACTCATCGCACCATCACCAAAATCCCAA
>JAHDIP010000202.1 GCA_020630735.1 Saprospiraceae bacterium
TGATGTACAAGATAGAAGGAACTAAGAAAATATTGGTTTTCTACTCTGGTAAAGAATTCAATTCGAAATTGAACACCTTTCTTGGTAGAAAGCATAAATAATAAAAAAATGTCTTTTTTGCCTTTATATTTTATGTAGTACTATAAAGTTGTTGTATCTTATATAAGAGTCTATTTACAACTCCATTTTTAGGAATTAAGCAAATAAGACAGTTTCCAACTAAAAGCAAAAAATAATTATTTGATGATAAGATACACAATCCCCTTTTTAGTATTTGTGTTTTTTTCTATTAGCACATACGGGCAAGAGTTCATCATGGACGGGAACGATTTTAATGCTTGTGGAGGCATTTTTCTCGATAGTGGAGGTAGTACAGGAAACTATGGACCCAACGAAAACTTTGAAGTAACCATATGTTCTGATGGTTCTACTGGTACTCATATACGACTTACTTTTTCTGGTGGTACCCAAGTGGGGGCAGATGCTTTATGCTTTTTCGATGGCTCAGATTCTGGCGCACCTGCTTTAGGCTGTGTGGCTGATTTTGCTGCTGCATCAACTTTTATTATTCAAGCAACTGCTGAAGGAGATGGTTGTCTGACCGTTACGTTTAATTCCGATGGATCGGATGAAGATGGTGGTTGGGCTGCACTCATAGAATGTATTCCTAGCTGTCAAATAATTGAGTCAATTTTGGTTAGTTCTGATCCAATGGTTAACCCCGTAGATACTGGATGGATAGATGTTTGTCCAGATCAACGCGTATTTTTTACAGGTGCAGGGGGCTATCCTCAAAATGGAGTTGATTATCAACATTCCGATGCGACTTCTAGTTTTGAATGGAATTTTGGTGATGGAGCGACAGGTGTTGGACCAAATGTATCGCATACTTATGAAGAACCTGGAGGTTATATTGTTCAGCTTACCATCACTGACCAATTAGGTTGTACTAATACGAATTTTCTCAAACAGCGTGTGAGAGTATCTACTCGTCCTGAATTTAATATTGGCGGCGGTATACCTGAATTTATTTGCGCGGGGGATACTGTTCAATTAGGAGCAGCAGTCAATAGTTTAGATTCTTTAGAAGAGGTTTCTGTGGTGACTACTGAAGGTTCTTTTTTAGTTCAGGGCATTCGATCGGATTCACTTGCTCTTCCTGACGGGTCAGGAGTCTCTTATCAAACTAGTATTGGTTTTGTAGATTTTACACCTGGACAAGTACTAGTGGATGTAAATGACCTTTTAAGTATTTGCGTAAACATGGAACATTCTTATATGAATGATCTTGATATTAGTCTTACATGCCCTGATGGAACTACTGTGGTTTTACAAAATTTTAGCGGTTTTGGTGAGGTCTTTCTTGGTGAGCCAATAGATGATGATGATAGTAATGAACCAGGTATTGGTTATGATTACTGTTGGACTTCCAATGCTACAAATGGTACTTGGACGGAATATGAAATTGCCAATAGTCCAAGTACACTTCCTGCTGGAAATTATAACACTTTTGGTGATCTCGAAGATTTTATAGGGTGTCCTCTTAATGGCGAGTGGGAGATTTCGATTACTGATAACTTATTTTCTGATAATGGATTTATCTTTTCATGGAGCATCAATTTTTCCGAAGATTTATATCCTAATATCGAAACGTTTACACCAACTATAGAGTCGTATGGTTGGCTTCCTAATCCTAGTATAACCTCATTAAGCCAAGATTCTATTATTGCAACACCTATTAATGCAGGTACTGCAAATTATACTTTTGAAGTTGTTGATGGATTTGGCTGCGCCTATGATACAATGGTTAATTTTACTGTTTTACCAAAAACACATCCAGACTGTTTTACTTGTGTTGGAGAATTAGCTCCACTTCAAGATATCGAAATTTGTGAAGGAGACCAACTCGTTGTAGATGGTTCTTTGCTAGGTGTTTTAGCAGAACAAGATGTAACCTATGAAGCTTTTCCTAATGGTACATTTAGCTTTCCTACACATCCACCTGCGAATCCTTTCACATCACCAATAGATGTAAATAGCGTTTATCCGAATACATTGACAGATCCAGTTAATCAAATTCGATCTATATGTATAGACATTGAACACACCTTCAATGCCGATGTTTCGGTATTCCTACAATCTCCAAATGGTCAATTATTGGAATTGACAACTAATAATGGTGCAGGCTTAGACAATTATACAAATACTTGTTTTACGCCAGCAGCTACAATGCCTATCCAAGGAAGTTTTGATGCTCCGTTTACAGGAGACTGGCAACCAGAAGGAGACTGGAATGACTTGGCAGGAGCAACAACCAATGGTACTTGGAATCTTTTAGTTTCTGATAATATTGGTTTGGTTGATGTGGGAGTGCTTAATTCGTGGTCTATTACTTTTAATACTATAAATGATGTAACGTACAACTGGTCACCGGCTTCTGCTTTTTCTTGCCAGAACTGCCCAAACCCAGAATTTATTGGTACAGCTGCAACAACTCAAGTTACTGAATCGGTAATAGATGTTTTTGGTTGTACGCATGAACAATCATTTGAAGTTAAACTTGGAACAACAATTCCTGCTCCTGTATTGGTTTGTGGAGAACCTATGGGAGGTCAAATTGTGATTACTTGGGATGCAGTAGCAGGAGCAAGTGGTTACGAAGTACAAGTCGATGGTGGTGGATGGATTCCTGCTAATGGCACATTGTCTCATACCGTAAGTGGTTTATCAAATGGCGATGTAATCAGTGTTTGGGTTCAAGGTATACCAGACCAGCAAACCTGTACTGCTGAAGTAGGAATGATAGCTTGTAATTATCAAGTCTGTGCTTTATACGTAGAAGTTACAGGAACTATAAATCCACCATGTAGTGATTCAAATGAAGGCGCTATTTATGTTTCTGCAAATGATGGTATTTCTCCCATTGACTTTACAATTGATGGAGGCCCAGTTCAACCAACAGGTTCATTCATTGGACTTAGTGCTGGTATGCACCAAGTAGTTATTACAGATAGTCAAGGTTGTACAGATTCAATAGATGTAGAACTCATCGTTCCAAATGCTTTATTAGTTGATATAATGTCAGACTCTGTTTCCTGTAATGGGGGAATGGATGGGCAAGCAGTCGCTATTCCTAGTGGCGGTACCGCTCCATATTCCTTTACTTGGCAAGCAACACCGTTTGTATTTAATGACACTATAAGTAATTTAGGAGCAGGTTCTTACTTTGTTTCTGTTTCTGATGATAATGGTTGTGATGTGGTAGATACAGTAGAAATATTTGAACCTCCATTATTAGACGTAATGTTAACGGTAGACTCTGTTTCCTGCAATGGTGGAAATGACGGTGCCGCTTCTGCAACTGGTATGGGGGGAACTCCAGCTTATTCTTTTGATTGGAGTAATGGTACTTCTGGTGCAATGACTACTGGTTTTACAGCAGGAATGCATATGGTCACTATCACTGACGCTAAAGGCTGTTTTATAGATTTACCATTTGAGATTTTTGAACCAGATCCAATGACATTAATGAGTGACTCAACTGATGTTTCTTGTAGTGGTGGTAATGACGGAACAGCAACAGCTATTCCTATGGGAGGAAATGCTCCATTTACCTATTCTTGGGATCACGATAACACGATAACTACAGCAACAGCGACAGGCTTAGTTGCTGGAACATATACCGCAAATGTAACTGACAGTAAAAACTGTACACAATCAATTACAATTACAATAAATGAGCCTACACCTTTAGATATGGTGACAGGATCAGCAATGACACTATGCTATGGTTCTAGTGATGGAACGGCAAATGTGGTTATTGGTGGAGCAACTCCTCCATATACTTTTGCATGGAATACTAATCCTGTTCAGACAACTCAAATGGCAACTGGTTTGGCGGCAGGTACATATACTGTTGTGATTACAGATTTGGCTGGCTGTCAAGACAGCACACAAGTTACTGTTGGTCAACCTGATTCTGTTACATTACAATTTATGACGATGCCATCATCATGCATTAATACGCCTGATGGAACAGCGAACGTAACGGCGATGGGTGGTTTAAGCCCTTATTCATACAACTGGGAAAATGGCTCTGATATGGATAATGCTACTGGGCTTTTACCTGGAGCATATTTAGTAACAGTTACTGATGCAAATAATTGCGAAACAATTGATACTGCTTTTGTAGCTCCTCCTGATGCTGTAGCTATTGATACCATAATCGCTACAAACATTTCTTGTTTTGGAGAAACGAATGGATCTGCCGAAGTATTTGCTTCGGGGGGAACAGTAACAACTGATTATGATTATTTATGGGATGATCCACTTGGTCAATTATCAAACCCGGCAATTAATCTTGCAGCAGGAACTTATAATGTAACTGTTACGGATGATAACGGATGTACCGATATTCAGTCAGTTACAATACAAGAACCTTCATTGCTCACCGCTTCAACAGAAGTTATTGACGCACTTTGTTTAGGTTCGAGTGATGGAATAGCTAGTGCTATCCCGCTTGGAGGAACAGCTCCTTATACGTACACTTGGAGTGATATGCAAACAGATTCTACAGCAGTTGGATTGGCTGCTGGTACATATACGATTACAGTGTCTGATGCTAATAACTGTATGGCTACGGCTGAAGCAATTATAGACGAACCAGCTACTGCAGTTACTGCTACCATTATGCAAAATTATGTTGGTTGTTTTGCGGAAACGCAAGGTGTTGCAGAAGTTACAGGAATGGGAGGGACTGGAGCTGTATATACATACGAATGGAGCGATGGTCAGACTGCAGCTACAGCTACAAGCCTAGCTGCTCAAACCTACTATGTAACAGTAAGTGATCAAAATGGATGTGAAGCTTTAGATACAATTGAAATTGCAGAATTGGATGCTGTTGATGTTTCTATCATTTTTGTAGAACCATCTTGTTTTGGTTTTAATGATGGACAACTTGGTGTAAATGTAACTGGTGGTCTTGGAATGGGCGACCTTAATAATTATACATATCAATGGAGTACAGCCCCTGTACAAACGACTCCTTCACTCAATAACTTACTAGGTGGACAAGATTATTTTGTAACTGTTACAGATGCTCAAGGATGTACAGGTTCAGCTACGCTATTTTTAGATCAACCGTCCGCAATTACTTTGAGTGCAAGTACAGTTGACGTTTCATGTAATGGTAGTGCAGATGGCGAAGCGACAATAACAGCTTCTGGAGATCATAATGACTATACGTACTTATGGGATCTCAATGCAGGTAATCAAACAACAAATCCTGCTACAGGACTTACGCTAGGAAATTATGCAGTAACTATTACAGATAGCACTGGTTGTGTCGTCGATACTTTTATAACGATTAACCAACCTGAAGAAATTACAATTGATTTTGAAACCGATGCAAATGTTTGTAGTGGCGAAATGATTGGAGCTGCTACAGCAATTGTTGGTGGTGGTACTCCAGGCTATATGTATACTTGGTCGAATGGTGCTACAACAGATAGTATTGGCAATCTATCGTCAGGTGTTTATTATTTAACAATTGTTGATTCGAATGGATGTGAAAAAATTGATTCTATAAATGTATCTGAACCATCTCCACTTGGAGGTAGTGCAGTAAATGAAGACGTTACTTGCTTTGGCGATAGAGATGGCCGAATCGAAATCACACCTACAGGTGGTACGCCTCCATACTTGTATAGTATTGATGGCGAAAACTACAACGGTGCAAGTACTATCGTTGGCTTAACAGCAGGTCTTTATACAGCTTATGTAATTGATGCTAATGGCTGTACTTGGTCAACAGAACAAGATATTGCTAATCCGCCAGAATTTATGATAGATGCTGGGGAAGACGTTGAAATAAGCTTAGGAGACAGCATTCAGCTTCAGGCTTCCTACGAAAATAATGCAGGACTAGTAGACATCACATGGTTTCAACCATTCGATAGTACTTTAAGTTGTATTGATTGTTTGAATCCTTGGTCAAATACGCAAAATACGATCACTTACGAAGTATATGGTATCGATGCCAATGGTTGTGATGCAGAAGATAAAGTTCAGGTGAGAGTCATTAAAGAACGTTCGGTTTATGTACCAACTGGTTTTACGCCTAATGGTGATAATACGAATGATGTCTTAATGGTGCATGGCAAAGAAGGAACAACGATTACTGCATTTAGAGTTTATGATCGTTGGGGAGAAACATTATACGAAGTATTTGACTTTGATATTAATGACCCTACACTAGGTTGGGACGGAAGCTATAGGGGTAAAGACATGAACCCTGGAGTTTATGTGTGGTACCTTGAAGTTGAATATGTAGACGGTCAAAGAGAATCATTTAAAGGACATACAACACTTTTAAGATAATAGAGTTTTCTCATAAAACCATTTTGACATAAACTCTAATCGTCAACTAACTGAAATTGCAAAATAACAAAAAGATGAAAATAAAAATTACAGGCTGGCTAGTGTTGTTCGTTTGTTTTCTGGCAACAACAAATGAGGTGAAAGCGCAAGACCCTCAGTACTCACAATTTTATAATGCACCCCTTCATCTAAACCCTGCTATGATGGGAGTTTACCCAGGTAGTTTTAGAGCAGCGGTTATTTATAGAGATCAGTGGGCAAGTATTTTATCAGATCGACCTTACCGAACGATTGGTGCTAGCTTTGATATGCGTTTTCATATAGCTGGTGATGATTATGTATCTGCTGGAATTAATTTGATGAGAGATGAAGCAGGTTCAGCATATTTTAATCAAAGTACAGCTCATATCGGTGCAGCTTATATGAAACAGTTAGGTGGAAATCGATATAGTACGAATGATCAATACTTAATCGCAGGCGCTCAATTTGGTTTTGGGCAACACTCTTTAGATTGGGATAAATTATGGTTTAGTCAGCAATTCGACTATAATTCAAACCTTCCTAACCCTGATGGCATAGGTTCTGGCGAATCTATTCCTGGTGGTTCGGGGCTATTTGGTAATTCTGCTGATGGTACTTCAACATTGACGTATACAGACTTTAATGCTGGCTTACTTTATTATGCTTTGTTTGGCGAAAATACAAGTATCTATGCTGGTGCTAGTTTAGCGCATCTCAATTCTCCTAGGGTATCATTTTTTGATGATAGTGATGATGTTTTATACATGCGTTGGACAGGACATGTCGGAGGAGAGTTTCCATTTTCTGATGAGTTTAGTTTTCTGCCTGCCCTATACGTAAGAGGGCAAGGGCCTTCACTTAATTCTATGTTTGGTGGCAATGTTCGATATAGCAATCATGATTGGAATGAGTTGGCTATTCGTGCAGGATTATGGAGCCGCTTAACCAATAAGTTAGATGATGGAAACCACTTAGATGCATTGATTGTTTCCGCAATTTTAGAAGTAGAAAGTTGGAATCTTGGTTTTAGTTATGATGTCAATATTTCTAACCTTAATGATGCTACAAACTCTAGAGGTGCCTTCGAAGTAGCGCTTATTTATGTTCATCCTGATCGCTCAAGACGGTACAAAGTAAACTGTCCTAAGTTTTAAAATAAAAACAACGTTTATATAAAAAGATAGGCTTTCTGTGTCAATTTGATCATATTCAAAACGCACAGAAAGCCTTTTTTTTATCATCTCCAAAATGGCTATGATATTGATTACATACAGGAATCAAAAAAAATATCAATTCCTTTTACACAAAACATTTAAAATGTACTAGTAGCTTAATTCATTAATTGCAGATCATGAATTAGTCTACTATTAGCAATTTAGATCAAAAAAAGGGAAGAAACAATCACAAATGTGTAAGCACGTTCAGTAGCTGTATAACTGCAGGCTATTATTTTGTAAGCATTTCCTCAATGCTTTGTTAGAATCGTTTTGGCATATATCAATACTTTTGTTTATCTTTCGATCATATTTTTAATCACCCCAAGCCAAAAGGCTTTTAATTTTTTCAACAATGGCAAACTCATTAAATGATAAGTTTCGAGAAATCGCTGATCAAATCAAAAATACAGCAGTCGATTTTACCACTCTTGAGGTAACAACCATTACTGGTTCTATCAAACAAGTTATTGATAGTAAAGGCAAGTTTAAAGTAAAAGAAGTAGTATCTTCTTTGAACAAAACTGGTGCTACTAGTGCTAAGGTCGATGTAATCGCTCATACGCATATTGATTTTGATCATGACACCGTCAACTTTGTAAAATCTAATTTAGGTAGCCAACAAAAGAAGTTGTTCGAATTACACCAAACGTCTATTGACTCTGCTCACAATGCTCGTCGGTCGTTCTTGAATTTCTTATTGGAAGTCATTGATTAATGATCTTTCGAGTCGCAAGACATACAACGAATTTAGACAAGATCATTTATTTTTATCGAGACGTACTAGGGTTTGATGTACTAGGTTCTTTTGAGAATCATAGTACTTACGATGGTGTTTTTTTAGGTATAAAAAACGAGAGTTGGCATCTAGAATATACGGTGTCTTCTGATCCACCTATACATACACCAGACGACGATGATCTACTCGTTTTCTATCCTACAGAAATCGAAAAGTATAAAAGTATGCTTGCCAATATTCAAGCGGAAAAAATCCAAGAAGTAGAAGCTAAAAATCCATATTGGAAAATAAATGGTCGTACCTTCGTTGATCCTGATGGTTTTCGAATTGTCATTTCAAATTTAAAAATTAAATGAGGTTATTAGAGTTGAGGTCAAATAACTTTAGATGACTGAAAAGGCGTATTTTAATTACGTCCTCACGTGTAATCCTCTTGGGACTCGGTGGAATCAAAAATACGTTCTTTTTTCTTAAAACTATCTTGACATAAACTCTACTTATTTTTCTTTTTTTGAGAAAATAATCCATCGTTTTTATGATACTAGAAGGATGGGAAGATGTTATTCCAGTAGAAGATATAACACTACTGGAAAAAGGGCGATTACAAGAAGTAAGGCAGCCTTTGATGGACTTAGGTTTCCTAAAAAATGGACAGCCTTTAGCTACTGCAATTATACCATTTAGAAAAGCTTACCAATCATTACATTTACTACCCGACCTTGATATAAATTTAGGCTCTAATGATATTGTTGATGGATTAGAACTTAATTTGCTTCACGAACTCACCGCATTAGATGGCGACTTTGTACTTGATACACTGCCTACAATGAGAAGTGTGAATTTAGCAAGTCGAGTCATTCATTATCGCTTAGAAATTTTAGGTTTATTCGATAAAAATGTGGAGACTCCTTTTAGTTCTTCTACGATTAAACAATTAGATATTCTTAATAATTGGTTGAACCACTCATTTGATCATTTAACCCTGGTTAATCTAATTGGTGATATTCCTCGGTTGATTAAAGAGATATTAAGTAAAGGAAAATTGGATCAACGAATCGTTTGTTTTAAATATGGAAACGTTCCGCCTTCAGATGCAATAGAAGAAGTAAACGAAGAGCAAGAAGAACATGATGATGAACAAGCGATGCAACTTTTAGAAGCTGAAATAGATAAAGAATTAGAAGTAGTTGAAGCCAACAAAAAAATTAGTGATCAAGAAAAAGTAGCCATCGAAAAGCTCGAAAAGCGTACTCAAAATAAACGAAGGAGAGTAGAGCGTGTCGAAACATTGATGTCCAATGTGTTGGTCGAACAAAAAACGTTACTTGGAGATAGTTTAAAAAAAGAAAATCAAGCGAAAAGAGAAATCAAGCGATTAACAGATAAAAAAGATAAACTCGAAATAAATGGGCGACAGCTACAGCACAGAATTGATAAAAAAGAGGAAGATCTAAAACAGTTCAATCAAGAGCTAAATGCAATAGGAACTATCCAAAGTTTACAGCGCCAAATTCTGTTCTTACAACAAGATCAAAATCTACAACTAAAAGTTCTCAATGATACCGTATTAGAATCTAATACGGTTAAGCTTCGACAACATTTTGTGGATATTCAAAAGCAAATTAAACAGCTAGATATAGAAATAGGTGTTTTGAGAATGGGGCGTATTCGTAAAGAGAAAAAAAAACTACGCAAGGAAGTTGAACAAAAACAGGTACAACTAAAGAAGGCACTTTCCTTTCATGAAAAAGAATTGACGATCAGAAAAAAGATTATCCAAGTCAACGATGAAATAAAAAAAATACAACCCATTGAACTAAAAAGAAATGAAGCTCAAATGGGGATAGCTTCGTTTACTGCACAATTCATTGTCAATAAAGAAGAAATCAAAACATTTGAAAAAGCAGTAAAACAACAAGAAAAAAATCTAGCCAATATTTTAACTCAAAGAAATCAAGAACAAGGCGCTGCTCAACTAGAACTAAAACAACTGAATAATCGCCTCGAACGCTTATTAGAAAAAATAAACAAACTTAACTTTCGCTTTAAAGCCAAACTGAAAAAATCACTTTCTTCTAGTTTTTATGCAGAGGTAAGACGAGAAATTTTTAAAAATCGAAATACTGTTTATTTAGAACAAGTAATAGCAGATCCTTTTAATCAATTTTTAATTCGGTTAGTGCAAATTCACCAGTGGATGAATGGGTATTATTTCGGGAAACTAGACAGTGCTCTTCGAGCAATGTCCTTCGATTCATTAGTTGAGTTAGTCGAAGATATTCCGCACTTGCGATTGAAGTATGTTTTGACAAAATTAGGTGATCAAACCTCAGGCTATTGGGTGCTTAATATCCATTATTTTTTGGATCGAATGGTAGCAGAAGTACTAGCAGATGATAAACAGTATTCTGCAGCAGATGTCATTGAAAAATACGAATTAGAGTTTGATCGACCAGACTATCGCACAGCTATTACTGATGAAGCTTGGACTATTTATAAACAAGATCACGAAACTGGTTTAGAACAGGTAGATAAAATTCGACGGATTTATTTTGGTATCCGTACATTGGCTCGATCGATCATTAGAGGCTTTGGTCGTTTGATCCGTTTTATTATAAAAGGTGTTCGGAAGTTGATTACTATTTTTAAAAATTTCATCAATATCCTGTATAAAGAAATACGAGAAGGCTTTCGTAAATTTTCAGAAGGTATGTCTTTTTTGTTTGGCAATCGCTTATTAGAAACAAAGGATGCAAGTACTGGAAATATAATTCAGTCCAAATATGATTTTGATTTTGATATGTTGATCGTTACTCCTAATCGGATAAATATAGAAGCCATTATCCAACACCAAGCACTTTCCTTGCGTTATACACAAAATTTAAATTTTAGCCTTGTGTTAACCGCAAAAATTATCAAATGGGCTTTTCGCTTGATCAAAGCAGGTACGCTTATTTCTTGGCCACAGTTGGCACTTCGCATAGCGATTTATTTCAAAAAACAAATTATACAATGGTTGAAAAAAAAGCGACCAGTTATTCGTTTGCTAAAACATAGTTTGATGGGACAAAGCGATAAAAATACCGACTTGGTCACTTAGTACATTGTAAATTAAATTAGTTCCTTTTTTGGTCGAGGCTATTTTGGAT
>JAHDIP010000203.1 GCA_020630735.1 Saprospiraceae bacterium
CGCAATTTATAAAAATAGGTTGAAAGAAATACAAGAAAAGAACGGTATTTGCTAATCATTAACAATATTAGAAGAAGTAGTATTTTCAATTACATAAATAGAGTGACCAAATATAGGATCTTTAAAACTTGGAGTCGTTTTGTGATTTAAAGCATAAGTAATGCCTAGCAAAGCAAACCGACTCGTCCATTTACTTTTGTACTCATATTCAAGGTTTTCATTAGCAATATTTATAAGTCTTTGCTTCGAATTGAAGACATCAGTTACTCTAAAGGATAGCGTACCTTTTCCTTTAAAAATAGATCTGCGCAAAGCGATATCCATGAAATAATTTTCACCGAATGTGCCTTGTGCAGAAATTTGTTGAGATTGATAGAAGCCATTCAGTTCAATATCTACCAACTTTGGAAATCTAAATACTTGTTTCAGTTGAGAAGACAAGACAGTACCAGAATTTGATAAACGTTGATTAATATTTCTACCATCGATATCTATTTGAGCTAAAGATATTGATGACGATAATTCCCAAAATTTATTGGCTAATAAATTGGCTCTCATTTCAAATCCAAAGGAACTACGAGCATTTAAGTTTTGCCAAGTTTGAATAAGTATATCCTCTTCTTCTGTAAAAAAAGGAGTGATAGGATTATTGATGTGATCATAAAAAAGAGAACTACTTACTGAACCATTTGCCCATGATTGAGTAAAGCTTAGATTCGAACGTGTTTGATATTCAGATTGTAGAGCAAGGTTACCCATACTTATTACATACGGATTATCGAAATCATTAAATGGATTCAGATAACTATATTGAGGTCGATTAGCTAATTGATCGAAACGAAATTGAAGTTGTTTGTTCGAGCTGAAAGAATAGTTTAGTTGAGCTCTAGGAAATACTTTTAAAAAATTATGTTCAAAGAATTGATCGTTTAAGACTACATCTGAATTAGAACGTACTTGTTGAGCACCAAATCCAAGTTTGTAGGAGAACTTTTTTAAATCATCAGAAAACATAAATTCTCCGATATAGTCCTGATCTTTATACACCAAACTATTACTTATCTGTTCATCTATTTGCCAATCAGAGAGGTTAAAGCAATATTCGCTAAAAGAAAATTCATTATCAATTTTTCTTAAATTACTACGGAGCTTAAAAGTAATCGTTTTATTTTTATGTAAAGGATGAACGTAATCTAATTCAAAATACCAATTGTTATTGACTGCTTTAGAAAAAGAGTTTTCTTCTTCTTGAAATAAAGGAACTTGTTGAGCATCAAAAAAATCATCCTCATAATCTTGTTCATCCTTTTCTCCTGCAAGAGAGTAAGAGGCATAAAAGTTCAGATATCTTTCTTTTCTATCAAATGTTTTGAGGTAGCTAAAGTCTAAACCCACCGCTTTACGACTTTGCTTTGAGCGTTCAGTCCGAAAGCTTTCTTGAGTAAGGATATCATCAATCAGATAATCCGTAGTAGTATTAGCGTTGTTTTTTAGAAATTTAAAACTGTAAATGAGCGAACCACTTAAGGTGTTTTTGTCATTTGGTTTAAAGCCAATAGTTCTTGTAAAGTAATGGTTTGAATACTGAAGGTTTTTCGTATTATTTTGATTGATTTGAAGTAGATTGTCGGTTTGTAAAGAGGTCTTTTTAAAGTAATCATTTTGTTCTACTTTGCCATGTCTAAAACTATAAGACGTAGAAATAAGGAATTTTTTAATAGTATAATTATAATCGACAAACGCATCGATATGGTTGCTATTACCGAGCTCTAGTTTGGCAGCAACAGTTGATTTCTTTTTGCCTTTCTTTTTGGCGATGATGTCGATAATACTTGTAATACCAGTTGGAGCATTTTTGTCAGAACTATTGGTACAAACCTCTATACGTTTTATGTCCTTTGGATTTATATCCTTGGGAAGGTAAGCTGTGCTTTCTTGCATAATTGGCATTCCATTCAAAAGTAGTAAGACTTTGCTACAACCTTTAATTGTTATTTTACCCTCTTCATCCAAATGAATATTCGGAATTTTTCTAAACACATCTTCAACGGTATCTCCTTTTTTAAATATATTTTTATGGACACTAAGGCTTTTGCCTTCTTCAATTAATTCATTTACATACTTTGATTCTTTTTTTGCCTTAGCACGAACTTCATCAGTTATTGAAAGTAATACTTCTTTAAGTTTTTTTCGTTTTTTCTCTATTTTAACATCTTTTATTATCCGATTTTGATGCCCCTTACATTCTACAGAAATCGTATAGTTACCTGGTTTTAGCTCATTAAAATTGTATTGACCTTTCTCATCTGTCACCATTCCTTTTATCAATGTTGAATCTTTAGCAGAGTATAAAAATACATTAGCTAAAGCCACTACATCATTAGTGGCATCACTTTTTACAGTACCAATAATTCGACCTGTATGTTCATCTTCTATAATATTAACTGTTGGAGATTTAGCGGTCTGACTAATTCCTTGGAAGCAAAAACTATAAGCAAAGATGAAAGCTAAAAGTTGTTTTGTGTTGATATTTGAAAATAGCATTTGTTTACAAAATTGACATTTCGAGTTACTAGTTGGATGGCATAACTATCGAAAATAAATTGATAAATTTAGGATAACCAAATGTTCAAAGCGACTAAAAATTAGAGATAGTTACTTTAGGCAAATTAAAATCATAAACTCCCCAACTTGGATAGTTATTAATTTTAATATGCCTTAAACCGAATATCGGTAGACATAGATGGGATAATGACTCATTATACAATGTACATAGACTGCAAATATATATAAATACAAAAACAAGATGTAGTTAAATACTTATTAATCAATGAACCGTATTGGCCACGACATTAGGTAAATGTTTTAATCATTTTTTCGAAATAATTGTAAACCTTTTATTTATTCTGAAGTTCCCATTGCAAATTTTGTCGAGCTATACTTTCATATTTTTCATGAAACCAAGTTGTAAAAAAAATAGCAGGTCTATTCAGAAAACTTCTGAGCACTTTTTTTCTGCCGATTCGATATAGGAAATTAGGATAGCGTTTATATTCTTTCCGAATAGCCTTAGAATAACGCTGGTAGGTTTTAGGGTCAGTGGCTAAAATTGCAAGATCAATATCCAAGAATAATTTATTGTCTTTATCATCCAATAATGTTCGATGTTTGGTTGTACTAAGAATATAGGTGCAAACCAAATCCAACACATCTTCATCTATAGTACTCAAACATTTTTTTGCTAATTCAGCACTTTTAGCTTCATTATCTTTTTGACTTGGATCATAAATGATATCATGAAACCAAATACTTAACTCTAAGGATTTAGGAGATAGTACATGCTGCTGCATAATTTCTGCAAGGTGAAGCATGTTGTATAAATGTGATAAGTTATGATAAGTACGATGTTTTTCACTGTATTGTTTGACGATCAAATCCCATATTTCACCATCTTCATCTATAGATAGTTCAGAAGCAGTAGAAGACCACTTCTTATGTAGCCATTCTAGCTGAGTATCGTCAGGAACAGATTTAATGTCCATAGAAATCATAAGAATGTAGTTTTCTAATTGAAAAAGAGTATTTGGGTATTTAGCGAATAGACATGAGATGTTATCAAAGATAAAAATATTTACTATAAATTTGCATTTTGGCAGGTTAAAATTTGATCTAAATGGAAAATAAATACCAGATTATTAGAGCTTCTAATGGGAATATTGAGCAAATTCAGCAACTTATCTTTCAAGTAATGGATGAATATGGTATTGCACCTAAGAAAAAAACAGTAGATACTGATTTATTGGACATTGAAGAGTCATATAAAGATGGTTTTTTTGGGGTTTTACAAAATGAACAGCTCGAAATTATAGGAACTTTGGGCTTGTTTAAGCTAGAGGAAGGTGTCTTTGAAATCAGAAAAATGTATTTACTTCCTGCTTATAGAGGTAAAGGTTTAGGTAAAAAAATGTTTAATTATTTGTTAGATGAGGCCACTAAACGTGACTATAAGCGTGTGCAACTCGAAACTGCTAGTGTTTTGAAAGAAGCTATTGGACTTTACTTAAAACTTGGCTTCCAAGAAATTAAAAATGAAAATCAAACTTCTGCTTGCGATCGGGCGTTTTTTATGGATAGAGAAAACGTAAACAGACTTTAGAATAATTTATAATATTTTATTATTTTTGATCTTTATTCAAAAAAGAAACACTATGGCAAAACTTAGATCGAATCACTCTAAAAGTGACAACTCTGGAAATATTATTCGAGTTGGTATTTTTTCGGCAATTTTAGGGCTTCTCTTTTTCCTTTTTAATACCTTTAGAGGAGACGAAACTCAGGTAACGGATGCTATGGAGCAAGTGGGAGATATCTTAGATCCTGATGGAAATGATAATTCAGGTTGGCAAGGTCAGGGCTACGATGAAGCTATTTTACCTACTTCTACAACAGGTGCTATCGTTCGGCATTCGAATTATGCGTTGTCTTATTCTGAAAAGCATGAACAAGCCGAATGGGTTGCTTATGAATTGACTAAAAAGAGTTTGCAAGAGAAAAATGTTGATCGAGCAAATAACTTTAGACCTGATCCAAAAGTGAAAACAAAATCTGCTTCTCCTTACGATTATAAACGCTCAGGATACGATAGAGGTCATATGGTGCCAGCGGCTGATATGGCATTTTCTAACCATTCTATGTCTGAAACCTTTTACATGAGTAATATGAGCCCGCAAGTACGAGGGTTTAACCAGGGAATTTGGCGAGAACTTGAAGAGAATGTTCGTAATTGGGCTTATCGATTCAACCATTTATATATTGTAACAGGACCTGTATTGACGCAGCGGGCCAAAGCTCGAATTGGAAATAATGATGTATCAGTACCGCAAGCTTACTACAAAGTAATATTAGACATTAGCGAACCTGAAATAAAAGCGATAGCTTATCTGATGCCTAATGAAGTGTCTAAAAAAACACTCGATGATTATGCTGTTACAATTGATGAAGTAGAAGAAGTAACTGGGATAGATTTTTTCCATTCATTACTGGATGAAGAAAATGAAGCTGCTCTTGAAAGTACATTTGATGTGAATAAATGGCGCTGGGACAAAAAGAAGTTCAATCTCCGAGTTGATAAGTGGAATAAAGTGAGATAGCCTATACAATAAGGGGATTCGATAATCCATGTATAGATTCTGTGACGTACAACCAACAAATAAGTCATAATAACGTATTAATACTAGAACAAATTTTAAAGTAATATGTCTAACAAAGAAAAATTTATTCAAGAAGTTGCTGAAGGATATACTTTCGAAGGTGATTCGATTGTACTAGGTGGTGCTATGTTGAATGGAGAAGCAATAACTAATTCATTGGTAAAATTGCCACTAAAAACGATGAACCGACACGGTCTTATAGCAGGTGCTACTGGTTCTGGAAAAACTAAAACACTTCAAATTATAGCAGAACAACTTTCCGAAAACGGAGTACCTGTTTTGTTAATGGATGTAAAAGGTGATTTGAGTGGTGTAGCAGTACCAAGCGATGGTCATCCTAAAATTGATGAACGTCATGCTAAAATTGGAATTCCATTTAAAGCAAGTGGAAGCCCTGTTGAATTTTTAACCTTATCCGATGAAAAAGGTGCTAGGCTAAGAGCTACAGTGTCTGAATTTGGTCCTGTTTTATTTTCTAAGATTTTGGATTTAAACTCAACTCAATCAGGAATTGTAGCAGTTATTTTTAAGTATTGTGATGATAAAAATTTAGCATTACTTGACCTTAAAGATTTTAAGAAAGCATTGCAATATGCTATCGGAGAAGGGAAAGAAGAAATTAAAGAAGCCTATGGTGCAATTTCTACTGCTTCAACTGGTACAATCTTAAGAAAAATTGTAGAACTAGAGCAACAAGGTGCTGAAGTCTTTTTTGGTGAACGTTCTTTTGATGTAGATGATTTGTGTCGATTTGACGATAATGGAAAAGGTATGATTTCAATTTTGCGTCTTACAGATATTCAAGGCAAGCCAAAGTTGTTTTCTACTTTTATGTTGCAAATGTTGGCAGAAGTATACGCTACCTTTCCTGAACAAGGAGATGCAGATCGACCAAAATTAGTCATCTTTATAGATGAAGCACACTTGGTATTTGATGAAGCTTCTGATGCATTATTAGATCAAATAGAAGCAATAGTAAAACTGATTCGTTCTAAAGGAGTAGGGCTGTTTTTTGTTACTCAAAATCCAACGGATATTCCAGACTCTGTGTTAGGGCAATTGGGTATGAAAGTTCAACACGCTCTTCGTGCATTTACAGCAAAAGATAGAAAAGCGATAAAATTAGCCGCTCAAAACTATCCGATTACCGATTATTACGAAACCTCTACTTTATTGACTGAACTAGGTATTGGAGAAGCCCTTGTTACAGTACTTAGTGAAAAAGGTATTCCGACTCCTTTAGTCCACTCCTTACTACGTGCACCTCAATCTCGCATGGATGTATTAACCAATTCGGAGATTGATAATATCATCAGTAAATCATCAATCATTAGTAAATATAATGAAGTGATTGATCGTGAAAGTGCGTATGAAATATTGAGTGGAAAGATAGAAGAAGCAAAAGAAGAAGAACACCAAGCTAAGATGAAGAAAGAACAAGCAAAAGCTTCTAAATCAAAGTCTAGATCAAAAGCAGAAAAAAGCACCTTCGAAAAGATGGTCAATAGTACTGCTGGGCGTACAGTTGTGAGAGAAGTTACACGTGGTCTTCTTGGTGTGTTAGGTATAAAAACCTCTAGTAGAAGAAGAAAATCTAGTTGGTTCTAAGCAATATACTGAAACCAATGTGGTTTTGGGTTGTCAAACGATTAAAGCTACTGAGAACCAATGGTAGCAACCAATGATGATCCTTAAACTGAATACCAACAGTTATATTTCGATAAAAGCTGTGAGGTATATAAAATATTTAAGCTTCCAAAGGGTTAATACTTTTGGAAGCTTTTGTTTTTATATCTGAATTTAGTATATTCGTTTCTTTGACTATTGATTAAAAAAACGACCAAAGAAAATCGATATTGAATCTAACGCTTAAAGATATTGGAGTAGATCGGAAAATAGAGCAAAAACTCTCTGTCTATGGTGTACGCACTGTTAAATCTTTACTCAAAAAAACGACAAAGAAAAAAGGACGCAAGCGTTTAGCCAAAAATCTTGGACTTCGATCTAAAGTGATAAAGAAGTGGCATAAAAAAGCAGCTTTGCTTCAATTAGATGGTTTTTCGGATAATGAGATTAAGCTTTTTGAAAGTGCTAATATTTTTTCTAGAAAAGACTTAAAACAATGGCATCCAGCAGATTTGTTTGAACGATTGGTGGCCATAAATGCGGAATATCGACTAGCGCCTTCTGTTCCTAGTTTAGAAAAATTAGAAATGGCAATGACCTGAATGCTGAATGTACCTCTATTAAATATCAAAATAATGAAAATTAAAACAGTTATCCTTTTTCTAATTTTCCCTTTATTTTTGAATGCCCAAAATGATAAGGAAACTCCACCTCATACTGTAGGTCTTGTCTTCGGCTTAGACCATAGTTCGATTTTGACGAATGAAGAATTTAGCATTAATAATCAAAGTACTGGATATACAAATTCAAAAGGCTATCATATAGGTTTTTCTTACGAGTACAAACTATTATCCAACCTGAAAGTGCACACAGGGTTTCGTTTAGCTAGTATGGGGATTTTAGCAAGTTTTAGGAATTGGGAAACGATCACCGTAGAAATATTTAATGGAACTACCTTTGAAACGGTTACTTTCGAAGATTTTGTTTTTAGAAGAGAGGAGTATCAAGTTCAATATCTTGAGATACCGGTAAACCTTAAATTGCTTATTACTCGAAATGATTATGCTACACTATTTGCTCAAAGTGGAGTAATAGGCTATTACTATTCAGATAATACATTAGAATCAAGTTTGGATTATGTATTTTTAAACGTTGGTTGGAATTTAGGATTTGGTACTGAATTGTTTATTGAAGATAATTTTACTATTTCTCTTCTTGCTATTTACCGCCAACATATGAAACCAATAAAAAGTACGAATGAGGTTTATTTCCGTAATTTAGGGATTGAATTAGGGATAAATTATAGTTTTGATATAAAATCAAATTTGTAAGAAAAATAACAACGTTTAAGCTGGAAAGAGATTTTCAAAAGTGTTGATTAGAACTATATCTTTTTTTAATTGTTCCCTTTATGTTGTGCTACACTAAAAAATAAAACCATGAGGATAAGTATACTATTTATAATTTCTTTCTTCTTTGTTCTTTCTTCTAATGCTCAAATTGAAGATAAAGAGATTTGGAAAAAATGTATTCATGCGAAGCATATAGAAGTAAATAACAGGAGTATTAATTCAGATAATTTTTTTGCTTTCTATCGCCAACAATTAGGCTTAAGCCATAATGATCGTTTTGAAGAACATCGTGTCTTCAACGATAACAGTGGTTTCAAACGAATTAAATACAAACAGTTTTACAAAAACATACCAGTGATCGGGGCAACTTATACCTTGCACGAAAAAGCTGGCGTTTTAAAACGAGCAACTGGAAATGTTTTTCCACATATCTCTTTAGATATAAATCCTAGTCTATTAGAAAATAAAATTGAGGCTATAGCACCATTACAATTAGAACAACAATTGATTAATTCAGGAGAGTTAGATCAATCTGCTGAATTAGAATGGAAAACGGATTTGCCTCAATTATGTATAATAGATGCTCAATGGCCTACTTATTCTGGAAAGTACAAATTAGCCTACGAAGTTCTTGTAAAAGCAGATGCTAATTTGCCCATAAAACAAAAAGTCTATATTGATGCTGAAACAGGAGAATTTATCAATAATTTTACACAAATAATCCACCACGCGGTAGATGGAATAGCAGAAACGAAATACTACGGTACACAAGTTATTCGTACAGATTCGGTTGTGCCTAGCCAGTATGTATTACGAGACTATACCCGTGGCGATGGAGTAATCACCTACCAATACGATAGAGAAGCGCCAAAAGATTTTACAGACCCCGATAATTTTTGGGAACGTGCAGAAGATGATCAACACCAAATAGCGACAGATGCTCATTACTGTGCAACCTCTTATTACGATTTAATGAACGACCGATTTAACTGGAACGGTTTAGATGGTTTTGGACACGAGGTTGTTTGCATTGTCAATTATGGTCAAAAATATTATACGAATGCTTTTTGGGATGGTGAGTATACCTATTATGGAAATGGTGATTGTTACCGCTTTGGGCCACTAACATCTATGGATGTAGTAGGGCATGAGTTTACACATGGCTTTACAAGTTTCACTTCAGGACTTATTTATAAAAATGAGTCAGGTGCATTAAATGAATCGTTTAGCGATATTTTTGGAAAAGCACTTGAGTATTATAACGATCTTGAAAACTTCAATTGGAAACTTGGTCATAAGTTTATATTAGCCCCTGATGTTTTGCCATTTCGCTCGCTCGAAGATCCACACTTGAAAAATGACCCCAAATATTATGGTGGGAAACATTGGTACAAGTTGAACGGAGATAATGGGGGAGTGCATAGCAATAGTGGTGTACTTAATTATTGGTTTTATTTATTAGTTGAAGGAGGTGCTGGAACTAATGAAAGCGAGATTGACTTCGATGTTGAACCAATAGGAATGGACAAGGCTATACAAATTGCTTTCGGTATGCAGGTCGGTTATTTAACAGAAAATTCTACTTACATAGACGCTATGTATACAAGTCTTTTATACGCTGAAGATTTGTTTGGTATTGATTCTGATGAATATAAAAGTGTACTAGAAGCATGGAAAGCGGTAGGTCTTTTTCCTGGCTTCAATAATCAGGATTTAGAAATAGAAGTAGTAGACGAATTTTATAGAACTTGTGATGGAGATGATATTTATTTGTCTGTTATTGTTCGAAATGTAGGTACAGAGACCTATCTTCAAGGAGATGAATTAGAACTTGTTTTTGATCAGGCCAAAGTAGAAGAAGTTATAGAAACGATTACCCTAAACCAAGATCTTGAGGTCGGCGATTCGGTGATTTATGAATTCGTTACCCCCTTTTTTACAAAAGGAGAAAATAGTGGTACTTGTTATGTCGAACTTCGTAATGACGACTTTAATAGTTTAAATAATGAAACGACAGTTACGGTAAGTTCTTCTGATTTGGTTGGTATAGAAATAGAGCTAGAAGATTTTAAGTTTTATAAAATCGAAGAGTGTGGTCAAGATAGTTTTTATCGTTATCGTTATGTCATAGATAGTAGAGGATGTGAAGGTATTATGGATGATAGTTTATTTTTTGAAGTACAGACGGATAAAGGAGATTTTATTATTCGAAATAAGATTTTTTGGGAAATAAAACCACGAACTAAATACTATTCTTCTTTTCCGTTAGATGGAGAAGTTGTTCAAGGGTTTTCAGAGTTTAAAGTACGTTTTTTGCATGCAGATGATATTGATCAAGAAAATAATACAGTCGAAAAAATTATCAAAACGACCAATATTTCTGAAGGTTATTTCGAAGGATTTGCTGACGTAACTAACCTAGATGAATTTGATATTTCCTATAATCAGGGTTATGTGAAAGATTCAATTGTGTCTTATCGTGGCAATAAAATGCTAGCACTTGCTAGTACAAAAGAAAATCCTAATTTTGATAATTGTCCAGACGATGAAGATTTTTTTGAAGATGTTTATTTTTACAATTCATCCATAAGTTTTTGTGCCGATGCAACAGGAATGGAAGAACCTACTTTTGAGTTTAATCTATTGCAGTTTGTAAATGATAGTTTTGATAAAGATATAGCAGGACCATACAATAGCATGGTAAAAGTTTATTTAGATTCAACAGATTATCCTGTGATCTATGCACAAGAAGAGGAAAAGATTGTACGTCATTCCTTTGATCTTCCAATTGATTATCAAGGTATTTTGAGAATAGAAACGGTAACACTTTCAGGGGTGAAATATCCATTTGTGGATGAAAGCTATACAAATGTTGATGCTGTCTTATTTGATGATATTCGCCTTTATGATAAAGCACAAGATACCAAGGTGTATACTGAAGAAGGCTACTTGATTTATCCAAATCCTGCTTCAAGTTTTATTTATATAGAAAACAAAAATCCTGAGCGATCTTTTGATATTTATGTTTATGATAATGTTGGTCGCTTGTTGAGTAAACAAGCTAATCTTTCAAATAAATATTGGTTTGATATTTCGCATTTACCAGAAGGTCTTTATTTCTTTACCATCAAAGAGGAGGACAAAATTATATCAACGAATAAAGTGATAAAGGCTAAGTAAGTAATGGTCAAATAATAATGCTGAAATATTTTGCTAAGTAACGGTGAAATGGTTAAGTTATTCTTTTTTCGTTACTAAGTACATTGTAAACTAATTAA
>JAHDIP010000011.1:0-8930 GCA_020630735.1 Saprospiraceae bacterium
TAGCGAGAAATAGAATCGAAAATTTAAAAGAAATTGATTTGGCGAAGTAGGGTTTAAGAGTTTGTCAAAATCAAGCCGTTGGTTGTGCTGATTAGGATTACTTAAAGTGCTTTCGGGTTAAATGGATTAAGTCCTTTTCTACCTAAATTAAGTATCATATTCCTAATCCTTTAAGGATTTTTCTTGGCATTCGCCTCAAGCCGGCTGGGCTTTTCTTTTTTGCATCGCCCAAAAAAGAAAGAAAAAACGCTAGGACAAATAAACTCCTTCCAGTCAAACAGTATTTGTCCAAAGCCTCCCACTACTTGATAAATAATACTTTTGAGATGTGAAGAAAACTATTTAATATTGATAATCACATTCCCCGTTTTCTGCCCCGTATTAACATAATTGAATGCTTCACTGATTTGTTCTAATGGATAACTGCGATCAATAACAGGTTTAAATTTTTCTTCTTCAAGTAACTGTTTAATAAATTGCATACTTCTTTTTACATCTGTTGGAATCGGGAAGATTACTTTCTTTTTGCCGAACAAAGGAGTCGAAAGGGCATAGAATATATTTTGCGCTCCCCATCCCAATTCGGAAGAAATATAAATTCCTTTCGGTTCGAGCATGTGTTTGCATTTCCCAAAAGAACTTTTTCCAACAGCATCAAGAATGAAAGCATACTTTTTATCGCTTTTTGTGAAATCTGTCGTCATATAATCAATAACTTCATCGGCGCCTAAAGATTTTAATAGGTCTAAATTTTTCGTATTTCCAACAGCCGTTACTTCAATACCTTTGTATTTTAAAAACTGTAATGTAGCCGAACCAATTGCTCCAGTTGCTCCATTGATGAGAATTTTATCTGTTGCTTCTATGTTTACCTTGTTTAGAAAATTAAAAGAATAATGTGCTCCTTCCAAGCTTGCAACTGCTATTTCAAAACTTATATTTTCGGGCATGGTCAAAATATTTCCATCTTCAGGGAAAGTCATATACTCCGCATGAGAAGCTAGACCTTCGTCATAAAACCCAAAAACCTTATCACCAACTTTAAATTGAGTAACATGCTCTCCAATAGCTTCTATCTCACCCGCAAAATCTGTACCCGTAATCGCTATCTTTGGACGAAATAAACCTGTAAAAAATCGCATAATAAAAGGAGTACCAGTAGCTACGGCATAACCCGTTCTATTGACCGTGGTAGCATGAACTTTTATCAAGACTTCATTGGCTTTAGGACTTGGTTGTTCAATCCTTTCTATCCTAATTATTTGTTCTGGTGATCCGTAAGTTGTTCGAATAGCAGCTTTCATTGACATGTTTATTTTAATTTTAATTTATGTAGGAAGAATTTATAACTTAATAGGAAGTATTGCTAAAGCATTTGAGCTAAAAAGGCTTCATATTTGTATTAGAAATGAGTTAAAAATAAATTTACATTTTTGGCTTGATTATTTTGCCTCTAACTTCGTTAAAAAACCTCCTGATAGCTAGGCTATCACTACGTTTTTTGCCTTGTTAATGACTAAATAATCTAATCCATAGAATCGTAACTTATTTATACCTCATTCTTTATCAATTAGAATTAACTCAAAAAATAATAATTATGTTCTGGAATAAAAAACCTAAATATCAAACCACCCAGATTACTGATACTAATTTCAATGAATTGGTCGCAAAATCGGAACTACCAGTATTGCTTGATTTTTATGCAGACTGGTGTGGTCCTTGTAAGATTTTAGGTCCTATCATTGATGAACTAGCAGAAGAATATGATGGTAAAGCACTAGTTGCCAAAGTGAATACGCAAGTCAATCCTGCGCTTAGTCAACATTTTCAAATTAAATCTATTCCAACTTTATTGGTCATCAATAAAGGCGAATTAGTAGAACGCTATCAAGGTCTGATACCAAAACCAAATCTTGAAGAAATTCTTAATGAGTATGTCGAGGCAAATGAAGCCTAGAGGGAATGAAAGTTAAAATGAAAATAAAAAGTTTGAACAGCATTTTTTCATTTTCATTTTAACTTTCATTTTGATTAGAAGCACACTCTATACATGATATTCGGAAAGAAGCCAACCCAACATGACCATGATTAAAATCAGATAGCACCCCCAAAAACCTACATGTAATGTCATTTATTTTTTTGGATTAAGAAAGTATATTCTGCAAAATGGCATTATTTGTCTGCAAAAGGAGCATATTTACTTTTATGATTGGCTATTAATTGACTATATGTGTGAGGGAAGGAAATCAATTTTTATGAAGGAGGTGTTAATTACCTGTTTTTATAGGAGTACCCTCTTTTAGCAATAATTGTACTAGTTCATTTTCTTTTTTTTCTATGTTTATAAACTCGAATTTAGCAGTACTACTAATATTCTTTTTCAATTTTTGTAGGAAAATATCTTTATAAACTAACTCTTCTTTTAATAGACCAATATAGAAAAAGTGTTTACCATTATTTTTGACATAACCTACTACAGGATTTGAAACTAATTTTTCAGTTAATTTTAATTCATTGAAACTAGAGTTTAAAACAGTCTTCATTTCTTTATTAAGCTCTGTAAATCCAACCGTAAATAATGGCAGTTGTAATTGTAGGATACCGTTTTCTATATCTTTGATTGTAATTTTTGATCCTAATTCTTCAGTTATATCAATACCATTTTTATTGATTTCATTGCTGCTTTTCATTTTTTTATATGTAAATGGTAATCCTACCGAAAAACTTACTATATAATTATACAATTTATATTTGAGACCTAAATTTCCAACTTCATCACTTTTATTTAAACAATATATCTTTGAATATCTTTTTACGGGAGATCCCATTGATCTTGGTATAAGGTATTCAAATACGATAAATTTAAGATCTTTTATATCCCAATTAGTATTGTCTAATAGTTTTTCATTTGTTGTTTTCCTTACATCTTTAATTTTATATTCTATCATTTTTTGCTTTGTTGTAACCAAGGGGCGCATAAATATTTTTAAAACGTATCCATGCCGTTCTATTTTTTTATAAAAAGAGACAGGTAATTAATTCCCCAAAGCTTTCGCACGATTAAGGTACTGCTGCGCTTTGGCTGAATTACCAGCCGCTTGATAAGCATTACTCAAACCTCGGTACATGTTTCCATCGCTAGGAGTAGCCTGTGTACCATAGGTATAATACTTTACCGCCATCGGATAATTGCCACGTTCTACGAAAGCAGCACCTACCTTTTTGCAAAAGTTACCCAGTTTGGCCGTATCACCTCGATCCATCAAATACTCGGTATACTGATCTATAAAGTTGAGGTTAGGTTTTACGATAATGAGTTTATAAAAATCATCTAATAATTTATCAAGATTTCGATCCTTTTTGTAATTTTCAGCAGCCACACCAGCCTTCATCGTCATCGCTGAACCATAGCGAGGATGAATCTCTAATGCTCGATCAATATAGTAGGTGAAGTCTTCTCTAAGCTGATCACGTACTTTGGGATCACTTTCCGTTTTATATTCTTCAAACAAAGCTGTTCCCATAAAACAATTTGCACGAGCAGAATTTTTAGATGTTTTAATAGCAGCTTGATTAAGTGATAAGGTATCTTTCCAAGCAGGTACTCTCGTTATTTTTTTAGCCGTAAAACCAATCGCAAATAAAGCCAATAAACCATAAGCGAGGCCATTAGCAAGAGGTGCTTTATCTTTCATCCACTCGGGTATTTTTCGAGTAATCAAATAAGCCAAAATAATACAAGCACCAATCGAAGAAATGTACACAAAACGTTCATTCATAAAGGTACCTACTGTAAACGGAATATTGGACGTGATCGAAAGTGTCAAAAGATAAAACAAAATACCATAAGCAATAATGTCTTTTTTAAACAAACCATACAATGCGTATACGCCCAATGCAATATACATCAAGAGCCCAAGAATAGCTCGGTAATCACCAAAGGTCAAAACAGGAATATGGAAAGGGTAGTAATCGTGCGTTAGCGGATGCGGAAAAATTAGCAGCTTCACATATAATGCTAGGGTATAAAAAATCGTCGCAAACTTTTCCCCCACATTCAATCCATAAAACGGATTGTTCATGATGTCTGTAATTTCTTTTCCAGAACTCAAAAAGTAGCCGATGATACTCGAACGTAAAACCAAATAAGCGATGGCTACTACGAGCAAAGGAGCAACACTAATTAAGTTTTTCTTTAATGATGTATTCGTGAAAAAATAAACAGACAGCGGAATAACGGCAAGAAATGTCAAGGCATTCTCTTTCGCTAGTAAAGCCAGAAAGAAAACTATACTTGATAAACCGAGCCAAATGAAATTATCACTTTTCAGATAGCGCAAGGTAAAGTAAAGACTTCCTAGCGCACCAATCAAGGTCATGATTTCATCTCGACCTTTTACATTGGCGACGACTTCGCTATGGATAGGGTGGAGCACAAAAAGCAAAGAGGCAACAAAAGCTAGTGTGCCAAACCATTTTTTATTTTCGGGAGCAGGAAAAAGCAAACAAAGTACTCTGAACAAAAGCAAAGCTGTTAGTCCATATAACAGAATATTGATAAAATGACTGACTTTAGGATTTGGAACAAGTGCTGCCTTTCCATCTTCGTCTACACCAGGGTGTTTTGTAAATTGGTATTCCATTGCAAAAGTGGCAATAGAAAGTGGACGATAACGACCACCGACGATCAAGTTTTTTTGTTCCCCAAAATACCCCTGCATACTTTCTGTAGACATGATTTTACCAATGCCTCCAAACCCTTCTTTCACATATTGGTTCTTAGTGAAAACAATTTTATCATCCAATACGTAAGTATAATTGATCGTTTGGGCATAAAGAACGGTTGCGAGTACGAAAAGTAATAGAGCAGGCAGCCAATTCTTCTTCCAGAATCCTTCTTGAAATTGTATATTGGAGGGGACCTTTTTTAGAGGAGCCGTCTTTTTTTGTTTTATCGGAGTATTCTTAAGTTCTTTTTTAGACTTTTTAGTACGTTTTGCCATTGTTCTGCGTTGGTTGTAAATGTGATGCAATATGAAAAAATCTAATTTGTTTTGCAAGTTTTGTTTAAATTATGACCTAAAACAACACAAAAGACGAGCATCTGACGTATAGTAAAGAGAAAACATTCGTAATCAAAATGCAAATAAAAATAAAAGTGAAAATAGGAAAAGCCTCGAATCCTCTAATATAATGATGGTTTAAGCATGTTTACACTTTCATTTTTATTTTCACACCTACATATGATTCAAGAAAAGAACGAAGAAAAGGGAACAAAAGCCAAGCAACCGATCTGGTATCGAATGCTTAGGTTTTTCTTTTTCCTATTCCTTTTTTTAGTCGTTCTTATCGCAGTTGCCTTATTTGCAGCAAACAGTTATCTCAATTCTAATAAAACAAAAATCCTAGAAGACCTACCTTTTTTGAATAATGGAACAATCACCTTTGAACAAGCCTCAATTAATATCTTCAGAGATTTTCCTTCAGCCACATTAGAGTTAGAAAATGTTAGCCTGTCTGATTCATTAATAGAGGAGCATCAAAAGCCAATTCTACAAGTAGGCAAAATCGAAGCAGCACTTTCCTTAACAGAATGGAGAAATAAAAATTTCGAGGTCAATTCGATTCGACTAGCAGACGGTACGATCAATTTGTTTAAAGACGAAAAAGGATATAGTAATGTAGAAAGCATTATTAAAAAGCATTCTGATGAAACGAATAATAAGGGAGTGAAAGTGAATACTCAAAATGTACAATTGATTTTATCAAACATTCATGTCCATTTTGATGATGCGATAAAACGAACAAGTATTCACGGACGAGTAAACGAACTAACAGCGGCTATTGATAGACGTAAAGGACTAGCAGCTCATATAGCACTATTGCTTGAAGTAGATGAGCTAGCGTTTAAAAAAGAAAACGGCTCTTTCATCCCCAACAGCGTTGTGTCAGGCGAATTTGATTTGAACCTGGAAAACGATATCCTTCAGATCAGCCCCTTTGATTTGGAAATAGATGACGAACATTTTTTGTTTCAAGCAACGATTAACACAAAGAAAACAAGTCCTTCAACTTTGATCTTTGAAAATAAAGAAAGTCGCCAAGCTAAACTTTTTTCTTTTTTACCTCCTCAAATTCAAAAGACCTTAAAGGACTATAAAGTGGAAGGAGAGTTCTATTCTAAAACAACCATAAAGAGTAGCTTCCAACCAAAAGAATTACCAATTATAGATATTGATCTGCAAATGCTAAAGAATGATTTGACAGTTAGAGATTTGTTTTTTGAAGAAGCTACATTAAATGCTCGATTTATCAATCGTTTGTATGATGATGAACGACGTGCAATGGAAG
Source organism: Saprospiraceae bacterium (assembly GCA_020630735.1). Classification (GTDB taxonomy): domain Bacteria; phylum Bacteroidota; class Bacteroidia; order Chitinophagales; family Saprospiraceae; genus JAHDIP01. Next base: position 6,352 of record JAHDIP010000011.1, read on the forward strand.
GAAAGAAAAATGTTCGTTTTGAAATCAAAAGTTTAGAAACGAAATATGGTCAATTTGATTTACAAACTAAAGATGCCTTAATCAGTTTTACACCCGAACAAAAAGCACGTATAAATATTGCGATTGATGTTGCAGGAAAAGCATCGGGCATTAGTGATTGGTTAGAAAACGATCAATTCTTTTTTGATAAAGGAAACTTTAAACTACACGCTAAAGTAGATGCACCATTAAATGATAAAGACAAGATTTTGATTGCTAGCGATGCCGACTTGAAACTAGAAAATGTTTCTGTCATTTATAAGCCTGCTAATACGGTATTTCCGATCAAAGAATTGATATTAGGTAAGCAAAAAGGAGATGCAAAATTTTCGATGGTGAGTAGTACGATTTTTAAAGAGCATGATTTTTTTATAGAAGGTGGCTTGAAAAACATTATAGCTTTACTCGTTGATCTTTCTGATGGACAAACGACTAGTGAGGTTAATATGAAAGCGGATAAATTGAGTTGGACAGATTTTTTAGATTTGTTTGGTGAAAATGGTTACCTGAAAAGTGAGCTACCTAAAACAGATCAGCAAAAGAAAAAGTCGATGAAGGAAACCATCAATGGCTTCCAAAGTAACTTCGAACCACGCCTAAGTATCGAAGTAGATACCTTGCAATATTTTGATATGCTTCAATTGCAAAACTTTAAAACGGGTGCTCATTTTGAAAATGGAAACACCCTCGTATTGGAAGAAACTACTTTTAGTTATGGGAAAGGCGAAGTACAGTTTGACGCGCAACTCGATTTGAGTGAACCAGATCAAACACCTTTTGAATTTGAGTTGGATGCCAAAGACATCAATTTACAAAAATTGCTACCTCCACTCAACTATATGAACATCGCCTTGCTGAAAAATTTTGAGAACTATCCTGACGACTTAATGTTGAGCGTCAAACTAAAAGGCTTGATCAATGATGAGACAGGTTTGGTTCCCAATACTGCTAAAGGTGAAATCACGTTTAAAAGTAAAGAAAACAAAACGGTTTCTGGTAAAATTACCTTCGAGCCAGACAAGTCTATTGCTAAAAACGAAGCCACTAAATCACATGTGAATACGCATGTTGAATTGTATGGTAATCCAAAAGTATTCAATAATTTTTTTAAGACAGAAGACTTTATATTCGACAAAGGCAGCTTTGATGTTCAATTTGACTATACTGGAGATGTGACTTCTTTCGAACAACTACTCAATGAAGGTAAAGTAAATTTAACGATTAAAGATAGTGAAGTACTTTATAAGGCGGCAGATATTTATTTTCCACTGACTCGCATCGACCTCAATTTGCAAGATGATGAAGCAGGCTTCGATTTTTTGTTACGTTCTGATGAGATACAGAGCGAGTTAAATTTTATTGGTGTCATCAAAAATTTAAGTGAACTGGTAATCGGTAATACAGGTAAAACCTTAAGCACAAAAGTCAATGTTTTTTCGCCGAGAATAGACTGGGATGTTTTATTGTTTTTATTGACTGCACAAAAAGCAACAAGCAAATCAATGAATGAAAATACAATTGAACCAGAGAGTATGAAAACGACGGTTAAAGGTATTTTGAATAAATTTAATCCTAAACTACAAGCACGTGTTGATACCTTTGTGTACTCCGACAAGCTCGTTGTCTATGATGTAAAAACAGGGATTCGTTTATTAGATGCTTCAACCTTAGTGCTGGATGAAACGGGCTTCGATTTTCACGATGGGAGTATGCGTTTAAATGGTCAATTAGATTTAAGTCGCCTAGACCAAACTCCTTTTTTAACGACGGTTGCTACTCAAGATTTTGATGTTGCACGATTGCTCGAAAGTCTAGACTATCTGTCGATTCATTCGCTAGAAAATTTAGAAAAACTCAAAGGACGTATTACGATGAAATTGGATTTATCTGGGATCGTTGCCAAAAACGGAGTAGGCTTGATACCTGAAGCGACTCAGGGCATTTTAGATTTTGATATACATAATGTAGAACTAAAAGGGCTAGGGATTTTAGATACATTGGCTGCAAAAGTTCGGCAAGAAAAACGCTTTCACGATTTAATGTTTGCTCCATTGAGTAACCGCATTACAATCAAAGGAACACATATTGATATTCCTCTGATGGAAGTCCAGTCCAATGCACTTAATGTTTTTGTAGAAGGTCATGTCAATCCTGCTGAAAAGTCCAATGTATGGATTTCCTTTCCGATGGATAATCTCAAAAAAGCAGATCGAACGATTATTCCAGATAAGCGAGGCTACGGTGCTACAAAGGATAAAATTTATTTTGAAATTGCTACAAATGACAAGGGCGAAAATAAAATGAAACTGCACATCAGTAAGAAAAAATTCTACAAAGAAAGAGGCATTCTCCATCTATACAAAGAAGACAAAGTAAAGTACAAAGCCATCCGAAAAGAGCTAAAAAAGAATAAGGTGTCAGGGGAATGAAATCAAAATTTAAGTGAAAATAAAAAATGTCCTAAGAAAAATCCGCGTTAAAAAGAAACACGCCCCAAGAGAAATCTGCGCAAATCAAGAACACGTCAAAAAGAAAATCCG
>JAHDIP010000011.1:9030-49772 GCA_020630735.1 Saprospiraceae bacterium
AACACGCCCCAAGAGAAATCTGCGCAAATCAAGAACACGTCAAAAAGAAAATCCGCCCAAATCCGCGTCCTTAAAAAGAAAATTTCAATCTTAAGAAAAATGCCTGTAAAGGACTCTTAAAAACATCCTCCTGATTATAGACCACTTGACCGACCAAATCTATATCCCAATTTTGTTGAATAGAATAAGTGATTGTAGGGTTAATGAAAAGCGGATGCACTTCATTGGGACTATAAATAAGAGCCAAGCCACCATTCAGCAAAGGCGTAAAAGCATAAGACGTTTGCCCAAAAATGGTAAAAGTATAAGGGTATAAATTTTTAGCAGATAGCTCAAAACTAAATAACTGACTAATCGGCGAAGTTGTTCCATTACTATTATACAACAAACCACCGTTTATATAAATCCCATTTTTGAAAGAATAATCAACACCTATACTAGCAGTAAAACTATTTTCGTCTTCCTCCTTCATGGCATGAAAATAACCAAGCTCTCCTTTAAAACTAGCATTCTTTATATTACCAGCCCAACCCGTTCCAAGTACGATATCTTCTTTGACGACACCCGCTAAAAATTGAAAATCATAATTCCATTTATTCGTTTTCCAGAGCATGGCAGCTACAGCATCCTCCCATTTTTCGAAAGCCTTAATAGCGATTTCGAAACTAGAAGTATAACTTGGAAAATAGGTCACTCGTAGAGCATCAGAACCAGGGCGTTCCTCGTAGTCAAAATCTGTAAAAGCAAAAGCATTAAAAATGTCATTCGGATTCCAGAAGGTATTGATCCCCCAATTGATCCGATGTCGTCCAAGGCGTACTTCCCATTTATCTTTCGAATACTCCATATACAAACGGTCGAGCATGGTATGTACAATGAAGGATTGCTTATCGACTAAAACAGTAGACAAATCAAAATAATCGTTATTCACATCATCAATACTTTCGCCAAATCCAGTAAAATATTGCCCATAAAAAATACGAGTACGAAGATCACTTTTGAAAGTCCAATTATTGTTTAAGTACCATTTAAAATTAAGGCGATTATGCACTAAGTTTTGCTGAACAATAAAATCTAAATCATTAGGAATAAGAATGGTTTGTAAGTTTTTAACATAGCCATTGAGTGCCCAGTTTTTAAGTTTGTCCTCTTGTGCAAGAAGGAAGTACGGGAGTAGGGTGAAAAGTAAAAAAGTAAAGAGTTTCATATATCTACTGTTGAATATCAGTATCAATTTTTCCATCGACTAAAGTAATGACACGTCTTGCTCGATCAATAACTCGTTGGTCATGCGTGGAGAAAACAAAAGTGATATTTTCCTCCTTGTTTAAGCGAGCCATAATGTCAAGAAGATTTTTAGTAGAAGTCGAATCCAAATTTGCGGTAGGTTCGTCTGCCAGTATAAAACTTGGCTTCGGTGCTAGGGCACGGGCAACTGCCACTCGTTGTTGTTGTCCGCCAGATAATTCCGAAGGTCGGTTGTTTAATTTATCGCCAAGACCAACAGCTTCTAATAGTTCCTTGGTACGAGATTCTCGTTCTTCTTTCGAACGTTTTTGGAGGAGCATGACAAACTCTACATTTTCCTTTGCCGTCAAAACAGGGATGAGGTTGTAGGATTGAAATACAAAACCAATATTTTCTTTTCTAAAATTGATCAGTTCGTTATCACTAAGTTTTGAAATATCTTGGCCACCAACTTCGATATAGCCATCTGTTGGCTGGTCGAGTCCACCAATGATATTCAGCAACGTTGTTTTGCCAGAGCCAGAAGGACCGACGATAGCTGTAAACTCTCCTTGACCAATTTCTAAATCGACCCCAGCCAATGCGTATACAGGGATCGTATCTGGATTATAGACTTTGGTTACACCTTTGGTTTTTATGACGTTCATAATTGCTGCTATTTCTAAAAAAAAATCTGTACCTAATGACAAGGTACAGATTTTTTTAGAACTAATTTATGCAAAAGAATTAAAATGAAGTTGTTTAAGAATTGCTGCTGAGGTTATAAAATTAGAATTTTTGGGCTAATTGAGGCTTTTTAAGAGTCACATAGCAGGGCTACGTGGCGATTAAAAAACGAGAAGTAGGTCAAAAAGGCTTTTTTAGAAACCAGTAAGCAGTTTTTAAACAACTTCAACTATTACTTCGTAATAATCACCTTCTTTGCCGTACTATTTTTATCAGTTGAAATTTTAATAAAATAAGTACCTTCATAAACAGTCTGAACATCAAAATAAGCAATCGTACTTCCTTTTCTTATTTTTGAAGAACTTACTATTTTCCCACTTGTATCAATTAAATCTACTTGGAGATCGTCATTTAGTAAACCCGCTAACTGAACGGCAATTAAATCAGCACTTGGGTTCGGATAAATCGAAATTTTTAGTGCCTCAAATTCTGCTGCTGAAATACTTGTTGTACCTGCTTCGTAAACCGTTGTAGTTTCGTTTATTGAATTTACTTTTCTGTTCGTAGCATTGCCATAAAAAGTAGGACCAACGACATATGGATACGCAGAGTTCCAATTTTCATCGACCGTTGCAAAGTAGGCATAAGTGCCTTCTGGATATTCAGGTGTAACACAAAAACGCCCATTATGCTCATCCAAATAATCCTCTTCTGTATGAGCAATATATTCGTAATCTTCTCTAAAATAGCCTAAAAAATAAGCTCCATTGGTGTCTGGACCATCATCTACATTGGTACCATCAGCATGCTCTGTACGAGTGGTGATATTTCGCAATTGGTAGCCTGACTTGATGCGCTCAATACCACCAGAACCATCTGCATTTTTATAACCATATGCTCCATAAATCGGAAACCCATCATAGGCAAACCCAATCAACGGCGAATGCTGTGTAGCGTCAATTGCATACAAACCTTCGGCATCATACAAATTACAAATATCCGAAACAACATCTATATCTAACTTGAAGGCAGATGGATTTTGGTGATGATGATAATTACCCATTGCAGGGTGTCCCTTGGAACAATCAAAGCCTGCACGTTCAGCAGGGATCGCATCACGATTCCAATCCATATTTGCCATAGGTCCACCTGGACAAGGCGGATTACCTGGACCGCCACAAAGGGCATTGGTTTGAGGATTCCAAGCTACACCATCTCGATAATCAAAAAGCGCTACTCCGTTTATGAAAATGCCAATATTTCCTGGGTTAGATTCATCTGGATTTCCTGTGTTTTCTTCAGGGTTTAATGGCATACGGAAAATAGCATTTTGATCTGATGCCTGAGAAGGATTGCCATCTAAAAATGGCCCTGTTGGATAAGAAGGAATACCATTCGTAGTGACATAAACGAAGTCATCTGAGTATTCTATTTTTTGACAATTGACTAAGATACCATTATCAATAGCGGTAGAATTTCCATTGACATAATAGCTGCCCGTTTCGGTCGTGTTTTGTAACCAGTTCGTAATCGCTGGACTTAATTGTGCTTGACTTGCTAGGGCAAAGAACAAGACATAAAAAGTTAAGGTGATCTTTTTCATTTTTGTTTATTTAAAATTTCTCTTGGATATTGATGTTTTTTATTGAATACAAATTCTTTATCATTAAGCGTAAGCAAAAAAGCAATCAAATCAGTTTTTTCGTAAGAGGACAATTTGATTGGTTCTTTTAATGCTTCTGCTACGGTATTGCTCTGCGCTATTTCTTCAGTATAATGCTTTAGTACCTGACTCAGTTTTTTGAATCGCCCATCATGCATATACGGATAGGTGTAAGTCAAATTCCGTAAGGAAGGTATCTTGAAGAGTAGCGAATCTTTAGGCTGCTTCGTCATTGTCCATCGACCAAAATCATTTAGTGTTGTATCTACAGGCAGTCCATTATTAGCAAAAGTGTAGGTAGAAAATAAAGGCTCTTGATGACAGCTGTTACAGTTTTGAAGAAAGAGCTCGTAGCCTTTTTGTTCTTGTTCTGAAAATTGAGTAATTCCATTTTTCACCGCATCGTATTTTGCTGTAGCAGAAACAAGGGTGAGTTGAAACTGCGATAAGGCTTTTAAAACATGTTCGCCTGTAATCAAACTATCTCCAAATGCTTGATGAAACAATGAAGGATAAAGCGGTGAAGTTTGTAATTTTTGAACAAGACTTTCAGTGCTTTCGCCCATTTCTTTTGGATGATTGATAGGAGCTAGCGCTTGCATATCTAAATGATTGATAGCCCCATCCCACATAAATGTATTTTGCCAAGCAAGATTGAATAATGCAGGTGCATTTCGAGTTCCTATTTCGTCATTGATTCCGTGACTCAAATCATGATCGGTATGTGCAAAGGCATTATAAGGTGAATGACAAGAGGCACAGGAAATGGTATTGTCTTTCGACAAAATGGGATCGTAAAATAAGGCCCGACCAAGCTTTATCTTTTCTTCAGTCAATGGATTATTTTCAAATGAATAACTAGGCGATGGAAAATAATTAGGATACACAAAAAGGGCTTCTTGTTTTACGGTGAAGGCAAAATTTATGAAAAATAGAAAGAATAAAATAGAAGACTTTATACTCATTATTTTGTGCTAAAAGTAGATGCAAGAATTCGAGCCATATCTAATGCTTTTTGATTAGGACTCATGATTTCGTAATGCTCTTTTATGTTGTTTGAAGTCAATAATTTTTCCAAATCGAGATTGATAATAATGTCTTGGTCATCTGCGATTGATAATGTAACTTCTTGCAAATTGTTGAATGGATGTTGGTAACCACCTAGGTGAAACTGAAAACGATTTTTTCGTGCAGGACAACTATTACTCCGGCCTTCCAGTTTGAAATTAATATAACCACTTTGCCAAGTCCAATACATACCATGCATAGGGTCTAAGTCATCACCTGCTGCTCCAGAAACATTGGTCAAACTATCGACACCGACATTAAACTGAATGCGATTAAAGGATACGTCGGTATTCAACATTTGTATATTTTGTGTACTTGGATTTTCTAGGTCGATGAGGTGGTGCTTTTTTTCTTCAGTATGAACAAGAAAACTATCGTTAAAGAATTGGATATTAGAAATATAAAGTTTTAATGTTTCAAATTGTACACTATCTTCGATACTGCTTAGGTAATAGTTTTTGCCTAGTTCGATCGGCTCCTTATTTATGCTAAAGCTAAATGTAATATTTCCTTCATGCTGTTGAGCATTTACATAAATGGAAAAACAAAAGAGGATGAAAAATAGACCGTACTTCATAAAAAGAAATTGAATTCTATTCATTAGAAGCACAAAATAGGGAAACCTTGCGCAAAGCCTTGATTTTTTGAAGAAGTATTTGCTTGTGACTAAACGTATTTTTCTTTAAAGTTTTCGCATTGCCTCAACAGGCTTTAATTTTACTGCTTTGTAAGAAGGATAAATGGAAGCTATCAAGGTAGTCAGAAAGACCGCTAAAGCGAGTTGCCAATACATGTGACTTTCGAGCCAAGGACGGATAAAAGAGGATAATCCAAATTCGCTCATTCCGCTAGAATAACTAGAAAGGTCAATCCCTTTTTTATTGCTAAAATAGATCGTTAAATAACCTAAAAGAATGCCGATAGGTGATGCAATAACACCGAGCAAAATCGTTTCGATCATTATCATAAAAAAGACGTTGACCTTGTTCATTCCAATAGCCATCAGCATACCTAATTCTTTGAACCGTTCTAGTACGGCCATGAGCATGGTATTAATAATTCCAAAAACGAGCGCAAGCATAATGATGAACATAATGACCATCGTAGAAATCTGAATTTGTGTTTCATATAGTTCAATGTCAGGCGAAACTTCTTTGTAGGTTTCTACTAATTGCTTTGGGAAAAGTTGGGCTAAAGCAGGTTTTTCAGCAGCTACTTGTTCAACGTCATTTAGATAAATGGCTACTTCATGCACTTGTTTTTCTAGACCGAGTAAACGGTTAAGGTCACTCTGTTGGGTGTAGACGTGCATATCGTCAAAAGGATTGTTTCCTGTTGCAAAAATACCAATGATGCGGAAAGCACCAGAAGTTATTTCTCCATTGATATCTTGAAAGGTTAAGACTACTTTTGAACGTATTTTTACCTTTAGTTTATCGGCTAAACGACGACTTACGAGTAAAGGATTTTTTTTCTTTTTACCAAAATATTCTCCTTCGACTATTTTGGTATTAAACTGTGTAAGTGTCGCTTCTTTTTCTGGTAAGATGCCGACTGCTTGGATACCCCTTGTTGCTTTGGCTGAGGCAATCATAATATTGGAGCGAGTACGAGTAGAGGCTGCTTTTATGTTGGGATTTGATTGTAGTTTTGCTAGGGCTGCTTCGCCATCTTCAATAAAAAATTTAATGTCTTTTTCTTTATTGTATTCTGAATGATGAATTTGAAAATGGGAGATTTGATTTTCAATCGTGGTGTTTATATACGTTCGGATCATGCCGTGCATAAAACCAAGTAAAAAAATGACTGACCATACACCGACGATGATGGCTCCGATGACTACGAAGCTTCTTGTTTTACTTCTCCAGATGTTTCGCCAAGCTAAGGTTAGTAACATTTTAATTAAGTTGTTTGACTTTATTGTAGTTTTAACAAAGGGTGTATCTATTATATACGCCCTATGTTTTTTTGCCAAGTTTTAATGAAAATGAAAGCTGATTTTTATTACAAAGTTAGTATAATATTGAATTTACAGCTTTGTTCTTTTTTGCCGAAAAAAAGAACCAAAAATCTCGTCATAATTTGCAATTAGGAATTATACTAAGCATTTCGAATAGTGAAATATTAGAGCTTTCTCTTGATTGCTTCGTTCGAAAAATCCTACTATCCTGATCTTTTGTAATTTTCAATTTCTACCTTGTCACTCTATTGGTATCAGGTGTTTTTTATACACCTAATCAGCTTCGGTATTGCAAAATCTCAAAACCGTAGACGGATTTTTCTTTTGGGTAATTGCATTTTATGACAGTCCTTTTAATTATTTTATGACAAGGTTAAAAGTCTCTATCAAGCTCGCATTGCTTGTACAGGTTTTAGATTCCAAATTTTGAAAAAAGGATATACCGCTAAAACTGTAGTGACTAAAAAGACAACGAAAGCTTGTTTTATAAAAATTCCATATTCCAACACCGAAGGAAGAATAGGTTCTACACCAAATTTTTGATAGACTTCTGCCATTTCGCCTGTCATCTCAATTGGGTTGGTATGAAGATAATAAATGACAGGGAAACTAACAATGATGCCTGCAATAGCACCTACAATTCCTAGCAATACGATTTCTAGCCAAACGGTCAGTGCGAGTTGCCAACGGCTCATACCGATAGAAACCAAAACACCGAATTCGTAAGTGCGCTCTTTGGTCATCATCAGAATAGTACCAAAAATGCCGAAGGTAATAATGATGTATAAAATGAACATCATCAAACGAGCACCTGCGGTATCGAGTTCTCTCGCTTCCATTAGTTCAGGTAGCATTTCTTTATAGTCGAGTACTTCGTATTCTTCGTTATGGAAATTTGCTTTTACTTTTTGGATAGATTCCTCTACATCTTTTGATTCATCAAATTGCAAGGCTAGGGTAGTGGCTAAACCTTCTGCACCATAAAACTGTTGCGCTTCTTTTATTGGCAAATAAATCATTTGTTTACTCAGCTGTGGCGAACCAAAATCAAGTAATGCTTTGACAGGATATTTGGCAGCAGCATTGACGCCTCTATAGCCTTGAGAAATTAAAACAATGGTATCATTTAAAGCAATTTTTAGATTTTCTGCTAAGCCTTCACCAATGATAGCTGCTTGGTCATTTTCCGTAAGGTAAGTTCCTTCGCTAATTCGTTCTTTCAGTTTGGTAAGTTCATGTTCCAATTCTGGTTGAGTACCGACGACTAGGCAACCTGCTGTTTTGTTTTTGTAAGATGCCAAGGCGAAAGATTCAATACGAGGAACAACATTTTGTACATCTGCCAGTTTATTTTTGATGTCCTGTTGAGCTGTTTTGTAGTCGAAGGCTTTATCTAAGGTTTGTTCTTCCCAATAGCCGTTTTGGTGCACCTGTGCATAGCCGAAGTAAAAATTGACTACATTATTTACCATATGATCCCAAGCTCCTTTTTGGAAAGAACTCATCACCGATGCAGAGAACACTGCAAAGAGAATAGATGCAGCAGTGATTAATGTACGTCGTTTATTTCGCCAGATATTTCGCCAGGCTAATTTGAATAGCATTGGTTAAAGGGTTTACCGAACTCGTTTCATGTTTTGCACAGAGAAAAAACTATCATCAATTTTTTCATCAAATTTTAGCGAAAGCTGTTCAATAATGGTTTTGTGTCCTTCTTCCTCTGCTGGAATAATTTCTAGTACAGCAGGTAATAGTTTACCGTCAAATGTTTTAACCTCTTTTGCTAAAATAGTGTTGACAAGATACTCATCTTCATCGAAAAATTCAGATTTCATCTGAATTAATTCCTCTTTGTCAATCCACAACTTAACTTTTCCCCATACAACAGCAGCATCTTCCGTTGGAATCAATTCAAAAATGTAGCAATTTCGACCTTCGATTTCTTCATCCCCTATATGCTTATGCGTATAGTCGGTAATGATAGATGATTGTTGAACCAAATCATCATTCGTAAAATCAGAACCCATCCAAGATTGCATCATCATAGATGGAGGTAATTTAATTACTCGATCTATCGTCGGTTGCCAATTCCAAATTTCTTTTTCTCTTTTCAGAAAGGCTGCACCTTTATCACGAGCTGGACCAGTCAACAAAATAAGACTTTGTTCTGCACCTTTACTCCACGTTTTTAGTGTCATTTCTCTCGTCCAAGTAGGGCGCACAATTGTCATTTTCATTTCTCCTTGGCTCGTTTCTCCTTGTAGTTTATCTTCCGATTGTTGGATAATCACTTTAGGGTCTACCTTTTCATCTGTTTGAGCAAAAGAGTTGCTTAGGCTAAAAAGGCAAAGTGCGAGGAAGAAGAATTGGATATTTTTCATTTTATTAAATTTTGTTCTTTTAAAACACTTACTCTTTTATAAAACGCTTAAAAGATGTAATTGTAATACATAAATGTAGTTTTTTTGGATGAAAAGGGGAAAGAATAGGATAAAATTGTGCTGAAACAACAAAAGCAGTTTCTAACCGAAATCAGAAACTGCTTTTGCCTATCATTTATATCTTACTTATAAATTCGTTTTTACAAATCGTATTGGTGTATGTCCATTGGGTGACTCTATCAAAATATAATAGATACCATCGGTTAAGTCTTGAATGTCTAAATTGAGTTTGTTCAAGCCAGCTTCTGTGTCAAGCAGTTTGCTTTGAACTTGTTTACCTAAAGCATTGTGAATGCTTAGATTTACTTGGTCAACATTTGTACTATTTAATACGATGTTTACAAACGAATGGCTTGGTATAGGATAAACGTTTAATACTTCTAATGACTTATTGTTTCCAAGTTGTATCGTTGTATTGGAAGGTCGAGTAGCTAAGTTTTGTGATGCACTAATTGTAACGGCTGTCTCGTCATCCTCAGTTGGCGTACAGCAAGTTCCATTATTCGGTGTAGAATCAATATCTGTTTCATTCATTGCTATCAATTGAGCATAGGAAGTGATACTTCCTGTACCTGTTAATGAAAATAGGTTTAGCTCCATGGTCACAGATGTGTTGTATTCTATTTGATCAATTTTCCATTGACCAGTCCAATCACTATAAGAACCAGCAGATACATTTTGCTCAGCAAGTACTAAATTGTCGGGCAGTGGAAAATCAATGATAAGATCGGTTGCGCTTATATTATTATACGAGGAAGTAGTAGTGTTTGAAACGGTAAGGGTGTAGGTATAATATTGATAAATACCCAAAGTTGTATTGTCAACCTGTAAGTTGAGAGAAATATCTGGATATAAATCTGCGCAGGCTCCAAATGTAAAATCTACGCCAGCGCATTCTGCTAGACAAGGGTTTTGATAAGTGATGCCATCTTCTCCGCAAACAAAGTTTAAACCACCTATGCAACTACAATCACAACTTTCTTCAGCTGTCCAAAGGGTTTCTACAAATTGTGCATTCGTATAGTATTCTCCACAATTATTGAAGCTAGGATCAAATCCTCCAATACTACAATAGGCCTCACCAGAACAGGTATAGACATTAATTGCAGCGTTAGTGCAATAAATTGAATTTGGAATAGTAGAAATATAATATTCGCCATTATAACTGTGTACAGTAATTTGGGAATAACAATTATTACAGATATGTGGATCATTGAGTAGATTTATAAGCCAATCTTGTTGCATATAATCACAACTTTGGCATTCGCCTAAAGTATAGGATACACCTGCACATTCTGCTTCGCATGGATTGCCATAGGTCACTCCATCAGAACCACAAACAGGATCGACTTCATCTGTACAAAGACAATCACCAGACGATAGATTGATGACTGCTTCATCATCTTCATTAGCGGTACAACAAGCACCATTATTCGGTGTAGAATCGATGTCGTTTGGACTAGCATTTATCACTTGTGCGTAAACAGGAATTGAGCCTGTTTCTGATAAGGAGAATAAAGTAAGTTCCATGGTGGCTGTTGCTCCAGCATTGAGTTGTCCGATTTCCCAAATACCTGTCCAATTCGTATAAGAACCGACTGTAACATCTTGACCCACAAAAACTAAATTTTCTGGTAATGGAAAATCTACACTTACATTTGTGGCATTGAGTGAACTTTGATTCGTTACACTTAAAGTAAAAGTATAGTTGGAGTAAATTACTAAAGATGGGTTGTTAACACTAAGTGATAAACTCAGATCAGTGCCATCTGTATTACAAGGACCAGGTGTATAACTTACCCCAGCGCAAGTTGCTTCGCAGGAATTCCCGTAGGTCATGCCATCAGAACCACAAACGGGATCGTACTCATCGGTACAAACACAATCGCAGTTTGCTTCGTAAGTCCAAAGAACTTCTGCTTCTTGAGCAACGGAAAAGAAGTCGCCACAATTACCTGGTAAAAGACTTCCTTCGTCACAGTAGTATTCGCCTGTACAAGTGTAAACGGTATAAGGCACATCAGCACAATTAACAAAGTCAGGAGAAGTGACAATATAGCTTTCGTTATTATAAGTATAAACAGAAACAGCATTAATACAATCTTGGCAAATGGTAGCACTATTGATAAGCTGAGTAATCCACGCTTGTTGGTTATAATCACAAGATTCACAAGAGCCAGGGGTATAGCTTACACCTGCACATTCTGCCAAGCAACTGTTTTCATAAGTGACGCCATCAGCGCCGCAGACAGGATCAATAACATCAGGGCAAACACAATTTTGGTTGATGCTTATTGCTGTTTCGTCGTCTTCGTTTGCCGTGCAGCAAGTACCATTATTTGGTGTCGAATCGGTATCTGTTTGGTCGGCACTTTCTACTTGGGCGTATTTTGTAGTCCCTTCTTCTGTTAGTAAAAACAAGGTAAGCGTTAGGGTTTCTGTTGAGTTGGCAGAGACTGTTGGAAGTTTCCATTTTCCATTCCAATCGCTATAGGTTCCTGCAGTCAGTTCTTGACCAACAAAAGCCAAACCAGTAGTCGATGGAAAATCTACAATGACATTTGTAGCATCAATATTTCCAGAATTCGAGATATTCAAAGTAAAGGTAACATTCGAATAATTAGCAGGAAATGCATTATCAACGTTTAAGTTTAGACTTAGATCAATGAGATTTTCGCCAGTATCTGAAAGTCCAATTTTCCAAAGTTCTGTACCTAGTTCCTTGTCATTTCCTGCGAAGTACAAGGTATTGTTTTTATAAAATAATTCATCGCCGATTGACAAAAAAGTACTTAAATCTGTCACCAAAGTTGTTCCATTTGACGTTCCATCAGTTTTCCATAATTCATAATTATTCATACAATAGTCTACGATGAAGTAGGTCTCGTTATTCGCTTCAACTACTTTGTTGGGACAAGAGGAAGCAGCACCATTAGCAATATCTTTTATGACGAATGTACCAGCGGTAGTGCCATCACTTCGCCAAAGTTCATAACCTACATTTCCATCATTAGCAGAAAAATACAGTAAGCCATTCGAATTAGATAAGTTATTAAAATTCAAATAATCAACAGCAGGAAGTTCTTTTACCGTAGTGACTAAATCAGAACCATTACCTGTTTTATAAAGCGTTTCATGGTTGGTGTAATAGAATTCCCCATTGTAAGCAGCCGTACTTGTTGAAATAGCAATGAGTGGTTCTATCGTTCCGAGGTATTCAGGAAGATTGTAAGAAGGAGAGCCCAAATAATAATCAATGGGAAAAAGATTGGTACCATCAAAACGATAGACACCTGCTCGATAAGTAAAGCAGCAACCTTGAGAAGGTCCAGGTGTAAATATTCGTTCATCCGTTACAAAGTATAAATCATTATTGATTGTCGTTAGGTTTCGAACACGGTTGACAGACCAACCGTCTGCATTGACTGGAACTTCTTCCAAACCGTTTCCAGTATCTCTAAATAATTTTCCAACATCGCCTTCGATGTAGTTCACCGAATCATCGTAAGCACTTATATAAAGTGCACCATTAAGTACTTCAAGTTCGGTAGCATTATTGATATTATAAGCCACACTATTAGTACTGCCATCGGTTTGAAAAACAACATTCCCGTTGCTATAATAAAGTGCATTTTGCCAGAGAGCTTGATTGTCTTCGCTAGCTGCTGCAAGGTTAGTTGATACCGTTCCGTTAGTTGTACCATCACTTGTCCAATTATTAATTTCTTCAAGATCGTTCGTTTGGAAATAGAGTTGTTCATCATAGCAAGAAATATCAATAGGATTTGAGCTATCATTATAGCCAGCCAAATCTCCTAGGAATGCTTGAGTACCCGAAGCAGTTCCGTCTGTTTGCCAAAAAGCATGGATACCTCTCGGCAAACTATTATTGAGATAATACAGCGTACCATCATCGCCAACAAGTGATAAGTCAGCTGTTAATAAATCAGCTTCAACACCTAAAGATACGGTTCCTTGATCTGTTGCATCTGTTTGCCAAAGTTCGCCTGGTTCTGCAAAATTATTGGACAAATAAAAATAGACTAGTCCATTTGTTTGATTGATTAAGGTTACTGTTCCTCCTTGTGGCAAGGTGAATGTTTTAAAAATGCTTGTTCCACTTGTTGTACCATCTGTCTTCCACAGTTGAACATAAGTCTCATTTAAAACATCATTGAAACTAAACGTGGGAAATAGTAACTGGTTATTATAGAGAACTGTTGGATAGTTGAAAAAAGCATTACTACTAGCGAAATTATAAAAAGGTTGAGTACCTGCTGCTGTTCCGTCGCTTTCCCATAATTGATCAAGTGTACTTTCGTAGAAAATAATTTTATCATTTACAACATATAAATTAAAAACATTTACTTCAGGGTCACCTATCCACTCTTGAAGAGTTATTAGGCTTGAAGTGCTCCTATCTAGTTTGTAGAAATAACTGCCAATATTGTCGCTAATGTTTCCTGTCTCAAACAAGTAATAATAAAAGTACAAATCGTCATTAAAGGCTATGACCTTAAAATTAGTCATGGAATAATTTTGAGGATCAGGATTGGGTAAATTAGCAATAAAGGTGGTGCCAGCATCGGTGCCATTTGTTTCCCAAATTGCAGTTTCGTAGGAAGCATTGGCGATTAAATAAATCGTATTAGCGGCAGGCATAATATCCCAAATAGAGCTGCCACTACCTTGAAAATCTTTGACAAGTACTGTTCCATTCGTCGTACCATCCGTTTTCCAAAGTTCATTCGAATGAATAAAGTACAAGGCGCCGTTTGCAACTGTCAATTCAGAAAAATTATAATTGAAGAGGGTAGAAGTATCATCTATTACTTTGATGAGTTGGGTACCATTTTTAGTGCCATCACTTTTCCATAATTCCATTCCGTTTACTCCATCGCTGGCAAGAAAGTAAAGTTCTCCATTGAACTCCGTCATTTCTTGTATATTAGAACTTTGAGGACCAGGAAAAATATCCTTTACCATTCTTGTTGTAGCAAGTGTTCCATCAGTTGTTATCCAAAGTTCACGACCATATTTACCATCATCGTGAATGAAAAATACAGCATCTCCAACGGGAAGAATACGCTTCGTGCTGGAATTGAATTCAGTCCAAGGAGGTAATAGCTCATTTGCTTGTATGTCTTTGACTAATTCGGGATTGAATTGAGCAAGACACGATAGAGGCAATATTAGAAGTATTGAAAGAAAGAAAGAGGAGTGTATTTTTAATAAATTCATGTTTGTTTAGTTGTAGTTTATCTAAATAGACTGCTGTGTAGCTTGTATATGCTCTAAAAATAATGGGATTAATGGATTTTAGAAAGTACAAAAAACAATACTATCCAACCAAAAAGATTACATTTTCGTACATAAGTTGAAGATAATGAGTAAAATAGTAACACATTTTCCAATTAAAGTCGAAATCTGAGGTGGGGCATATTGGTTATAGAGTAACAATTTTTTGAATTTATTGTCAAAGTTTCAGTATTCAGTCGTTCATATCCTGTATTCAGATAATATAGTTTGTAAAAACAAAATAGGATTGATACCTTTACAATCCAAACAAACAAAAACTTAAGATGGATCTAAAACATCGAATACTTCCGATTGTATTTTTACTATTCTTTAGCAGCTTATCAGCTCAAGTAAACATTAAAGTTGGCTACTCGATAGGCTATACTAATCCCAAATCGCTAAATGAAATCGTTGATGAATTTAATGAAAATCGAGATTGGTTGGATGTTCAGTTGAAGAATGTACATACTTGGCATGGTTTGCAATTGGGGGTTCGTTATCGAATAGAAGAATTTGCCTTCGAATTGGCTTGGAATGCAAAGTTTAAAAGTCTATCTTCTTCAGGAATTGCTCCAAATGAAAGTAATACTTCTTACCGAGATTTATACTTTGGTCAAAATACACTTTCTTTAGGTTACGAGTATTTTATCGAAAACCTAAGTTTTGGTGCTAGTTTAGATGGTGAAGCATTTCGAATACGATCCAGTACCAACTCTAGTGGTGATCGTTTTAAAGTTTCTAATCAGTTTGGGTATGCTAGTCATTTTTTTGTGAGCTATACCTTTCCTTCTAGTCGAAATATTCATTTAGCCCTTCGACCATATGTACAGGTGCCTTGGTCCTCGTACAAATTAGATAAACTCGTTGCAGAATTGGAAGGCACTGGTCTTGACAAAACGACAAAGTTGCTCAACTTTGGAATTGCCTTTATCTTCTACAATGGACCTCATTATTAGTTCAAAACAAAAATACCAGCTTTATTTTTCTTTGCATTTGTATTTTGACAAGCTTCAACTTACTTAGTCGCACTAGTTGGTTGACTATTCAGGTATGGGAGAATATGTTGTTCAAAATTGTACTTTGAAAATGGTTTTTCCAGAAAATCTATGACAGAAGGGTAGTTTTTTACTTTGCTAATTTCAGAAGGTCTAGAAGAGGAACTTGTAATAAAAAGTAAAGTGTCTGGATATTTTTTTTTCAGCTCCAATTTGTAGGCATCTACAAATTGGAATCCATTCATCAGTGGCATGTTAATATCAGCAACAATGACTTGAGGGAATGTTTCGGGTGTACATTGCCTTAGATAACAAAGAGCTTTGACAGGATTAGGTTCGAAATGTACTAGAATGGGAAGTACATCCAATTCAATGATGTTCTCAGTAAAAAAATTGTCATGCCGAGAATCATCAATGAATAGGAATTTGTAATGTTCTGTGTTCAAGGAATTAAAATGCTTCATTATAGCAAGTCGTTTAGTAGATTAAGTGTCTAAGAATTAGGTGTTATTTTCCAAGTTCTTAACAGCTTAATTGTTTTCAAATAGTAACACAAATATATATAAAAAATAATCAAATGTAAAATAAATAAATGTGTAAAATTATTTATCTTCATATTGTTTTAAATAAACCTTAAAGGAAGCCCCTTTTGTTAAACGACTTTGTACTTCTATTCTTCCACCGTTTTTTTCAACTACCTTGTTAATAATGCTGAGACCAATTCCAATTCCTTCTCGTTCTGAAGTCAATCGCTTGAAGGGTTCGAAAAGCAAATGACCATAACGTTCGATATCCATCCCCATCCCATTATCGTTTACTTGCAATACGATAAAGTCTTTTTCATATTGAGTAGAAATATCAATGCAACAAGGAGTGTCAAGTTTTCTGTATTTAATCGCATTACTAATGAGATTAAATAAGATACTATTTAAGAAAGCTTTGATATATCTAATGCTAGGTGCTTTTTCGAACGAATAATTAATTTGTGGTTTGACTTCTTCAATTTTATGTTGAAGCTGAAAGGCCACGTCTGAATATAATTTTTCAAAGTATAAGTCTTGAGTTGGAATTTCATGCGCACTATTACTCTGAAAATCTATAAGTTCTACCATACCCTGTAAAGTACTTTCAAGACGAATGGTTGCTTCTTTCATAAGAAGGAGTGCATCATCTCTTTTTGTGCCCTTTAATCGTGGAATAAGCTCAACATATGACTTGAGGGTTACAAGAGGAGTCCGAAGGTCATGAGCAGCACCATGTACAAAACTGTCCATAAAAGAATTGATTTCGGCGAGTTCATTATTCGCAGATTCCAATGCTCTAGCTTTACTATTAACAGATAATTCATAGTTTTTACTAAGGTCTTCATAATCTTTTTGAATTTGTTTTTCAAAAGTAATATCTCTACTGATGAGAGATACGTATTTGATTTTTCCTCCAATAAAAATCGGACTGGCATTAACGGATAATACCATTTTATTGCCACCCATATTTTCAAATTCGGTAATGTAATTACCCGTGGAGCTACTTTCAAATACGATATCAATTACTGATTTTGCCATTTCGGCATAGTCTGTATTCATAAAATCATAAATACATTTTCCGATCAGTTGTTCTTTAGTTTGTTGGGGAGCATAATTGACGGTTTGAATCGTACCCTTCTTATCAACGATCATGATTTGGTCATGTGCGTTTTCAAAAATAGAACGATATCTTTCTTCTGATTCTTCGAGTAGTTTGTAAGAGTTTTTGAGATCCGTAATGTCTCTCATTATAAGTGTAATATTATTGAGTTCTTCTTGGGTTGGGTCGGGGATTACTTCTACATCCATCCAGCATTTTTGTCTATCGGTTGTTTTGAGTGATAGGCTAACTTTAGAAGGTACATTTTCTTTGATCGCTTTATTGATCGCTGTTTCTAATTTTCTTCCTTGTTCTTTATTTGTGAAATTGTAAATGTTATTTCCAATGAGATTTTTGCGACTATAATTGGCAAATGGAAAATTAAGCGTTTGAATGACGCCCTTCTTGTTAATGATAGAAATTACATCTTTTGATAGTTCATAAATTGATTTGTATTTTTTACTAACAAGGTTGCTTTCAGCTCTAGCATCGAGTAGATCTTTGATATCTTCGAAAGTAAGAATAACTCCAAGTATGGTATTGTTACTTCCTTTGTATGGGATAATACGCATGAGATAGTTATTGTTATTGATATCACAAACTTCTCGTTCTATATTTTCAAGATGTTCAAGTACTTTACTTGTTTCTTTCAACAAATCTAAATCATCAAATTGTTTAGAAATTAAAGCTATAGATTGACCTATGTGGTCATCATTTATATCAAAAATTTTCTGAGTATTCGTCGAAAATTTTCGAAATTTTAGTTTGCTATCTAAAAAAATAATACTCGTGTTAATACTCTTTATTAAGTTGTAAATATCCATATTGGCGGCATCCAATTTGGACGTAACGAGATCTATTTTTTTTCGTAGAGACGTGTTTTTTTCACGTAGTAATTCTAGAGATTCGTTTTTTTGTGTAAGTTCATCTCTTTTACGTTGTAAGTCTTGTTTCAAGCTTACTAACTGCTCATTTTTAACTGTAAGTTCTTCCTTGTAAGTTTGAGCGTATAGTTTAGCTTCTCGTAATTCGTAATCCAATGTGTATAAGCGTTGCTTAAACTGTTGTTGTTGTGTCTTGGTTGTGTTGTTTTTATTTTTGGCTTGTCCCAAAATAGTGACCTCTATGAGAATTACTTTTTCATTACTGGCTTTGGTGTAGACTGCTTCAAAAAGCATTTCTACTTGATATCGGATGCCGCCTTTTGATAAAATAATGTCTTTATATAAATTTGGTTTTGATGATTTTAAAACTTTTCGTACGCCTGTTTTAAATATTTCTAATTGATTTTCATCATCAATCATATTATGAAGATTGAGTGCAGCATCTGCTTGCGGAAAACTAAAAAGCTGACCGATATCTCCATTTATGTAGATAATATCAAGATCCTTGGTAAGGAAAAAGCAGATTGGTGCATGCTTTTGAATTAAGTAATTTGCAAAAACACTTGCTGCCTTATTTTGTGGGAGTAAGAGTTGTAATTTAGACATTATACGATCGTTTTTGTGGAGAATACATTATACGATAGTATACGCATGGTCTTACACAAAGGTTTGATAAGACCATGTTTAATTACAATATACAGGGACTGAATTTGCCTTCTAAATAGAAACAAATTCGTTCGGTTTTGATCATGGGTTGAACATACCAAAAGTAAATTTTGGAGGTACATATCTGATTTATTGTTGTAGAGAATATGCTTTTGCATCAGCAAAAGCGATGGATACTTTTAAGAAGTTTTATTGAAAAGATCATCATAGACTAAAAAATACTTTTTAGCCATACAAATAACTTGATAACTTCTAACTAAGAAAAGTATATTGGTAGCTATTTTTATAATAGCTATTATAAAAGGGGTAATAAACGGTGGTTAAGGGATGGAATAGAGATTAGAGCGAGTAGGTGTTTATTTGGAGGTTATATATAAGTTTAATTATATATGACAAATGTATAATTAAATTTGGTATAAAGCAAGTAATAGTGAAAAAAAATTTGGTGAAGGGCCTTTCTTCTTTTATTATACTCATCGCTATTAGATCAATAGTTAATCGTTAGACGGCATTATTTGATACTCAACAAATTAAGTTATCTCAAATTTTCAATCAGAAAATTTGGGATAACTTATATTTGTTTTAGCTTGTGTATTAGTTTAAAACCATTTGGTGCCTACTCATCATTGCATTAAGATGAGGAATTATATTCTCATTAAATACCTTTTCAGATATTGGGCTTGTGAGGAAATCAGCAATAACAGGATTATTTTCAATTTCATTTGCTTCTAATAGTGGAAACGATTTCCCAGATAGGTAAATTACAGTTTCAGGATGGGCTAAATGAAATTCTAGCCAAAAAGATTCGGCAAACTCCAAGCCATCCATTATATCCATATCTAGGTCTACTACGATAATATCAGGAAACTTTCTTCTTGCATTTTTTAGATAAGTAAACGTTTGTATCGGGTTACTTTCTGCATGTAGTTCGATTGGTAATTGTTTAGACGAAATAATACGTTGAATATTCGTCAGGTTTTTGATCGATTCGCCAAGGATAAGAAGTTGAACTGGATTTTTCATAAGCCTACTATTTGGATTAAGATGATTAAGTCAATATGTTATACTGAAACCGAAATGATTAAAGCTACCGAAAATCAAATGATAGTAACGGATGATGATCTTTAAGCCGAATACTGCTAAGGATCATGTAAATAATAAATTGTAACGTTTTGGATAATTTATTTTTCGTTCAGTCGAGTCAAAAAACGCAAGAATCCTTCTGGCTTTCGAGTATTTTTGAGGAAGAATGGGTGGAAAAGAAATCCTCCAAGTTTTATAAGTTATTGTTTTCATGATCCTAAGTATAGTTTACACTGTATTAGGTAAATAGATAGTCACTTTGGTTCCTATTGATGGAGTACTTTCTAAGAGAATACTTCCTTTATATTGTTCAACTATTCCTTTTACAATACTTAACCCTACACCTAAGCCATCTCCTTCTAAACGATAAAAAGGAGTGAAAATGTCTTCAGCATATTGTTCTAGTGCAACTCCTTTTCCATTGTCTTGAATAGTGAAAATAATTTCTTTATGTGTTGATACTGTTTCGATGTTTATGGTTAACTCTTCATCGAGTTTTCTAAATCTTAGTGCGTTGCCAACTAAATGAAATAGTAGCAAATAAAGTTGTTCTTTGTCGAGCTTAATTTTTTCAGCTTTGCTAAAATCAATTAAGAATTTTGGTTCTACTAAAGCGATTTTATCAAGAAGCGAAAGTTTTACTTCTCTAAACACGTCTTGAAAAATGAGTGCTTTTTGTTCTTTGTAAGATGTCGTATTGAGATCAATTAATTGAACTAAAGCCGAAAGACTTTTTTCCATTTGATCAACTGCAAACCCCATTCGTTTAATGGCTTCTTGCTTTTTGTTTTCGTCAGTATGTCTGTTTAATATCTGAGAAAAAGATTTGAAGATAAGTAATGGAGAACGTATATCATGAACTGCAGAATGAACGATATCATTGATTTCTTGATGCTTGGTTTTAGTATTGCTTTTAGCAATATTAACTGTTGAAAAATCAAGCTTAAAGTTCGATTCGTAAGTAATAGCTACACTTGTGTCCATTGTTTTATTAGTTTGACAAATTTAAGCAGAGATCAATTCTCTAGAGTGATTTTTGTCTTTTACCAAAGCCTCCAGCATCTCTTCAGAAAACTCTAAGTATTTGTTATTCGTTAAAAGGTCTAGTACCAAAAGCATATTACTTTCTCTAAGCCATGAACGAAGTATTTGCAGTAGTTTTATTTTTCGGTCGAGTGCATCTATATATTGTAACATATATTCAAAGTTTTGCAATATAGTATCTGATGCTGATTTATCACCTGATATTGATACCTTCCTTTTATTTTTTTCACAAGAACTTTTATAGCAAGTTTGAGCCTCAAACTCTATTCGTTGAATATTAGAGTCTAATATGAAATAAACTTGCTCTATCATTTTCTTATTAGTACGGGGCTGTACTAAAGGAGGTTTTTTAGTCAATGTCATAGTGTTTCTAATTATAATCTGCTGAAAAATAGTTTCTCTTTCAAATACGTACGAAGTGTAGGCATTTGCTAAATGTTTAATGCAAGGCTAAGTTATTTTCTTTTGATAAAAGGGCTATGCTGTATTAAGAAGATACGTTACTTTCTGTAAGTTTGGTTTGTTGCTTTGAGAGCTGAGACAGCATGATAAGATGTTTCCTTAATTTTGTATAAGGACAAATATATAAAAACATAACATATAAATCAAGACATTAATATAATTTATTATTAATATTTAAAATCAAAATTTATAGATAGTTAATCGTTTAAGTATTTTTACTAGTTACTTAACACAAAGCAAGTTTTTTACTATATTGCAATGCTATTAATTATCAATTGATAAGCTGCAAACTTTAAGAACTATGAGTAAATTAACAATTCGAAGTGGTAAAGGAGAAATAAGACTCCTTAAAAGTAGCCGTTTAGTAGGCTTAAAATCTAAAGAATCTAAGCTAATCGAAAAAGATTATGTGCAAAAAGAAGTCTTCAAAAATCTAGGAGGTTTTAAAGTTGTACACCTTGAAGATAAAGGAAAAGATGTGAATGAACGCTTAGATGAAGTACGAGAATATAACGAAATTGAGCTGGGCACCCATGTTTATTTTGCTGAAGGTAGCAAAAGACCGATTGTAGCTACTGGCGAAATTTATATCATATTTCAAGATAAAACAAGCGTTGAAGAACAGCACTTAGTACTAGATGAATACAATCTTAAAATAGTCGAACGAAGAAACTCCAACACTGTAGTCGCAAAGGTGACTAAAAATTCACCCAATCCCCTCAAAGTAGCCAACTACCTCCAGAATATTTCACTTGTTAAACTTGCGGAACCTGATATTGATACCTTTGTGGACGAATATCTTTTTCAAGAGCCTAACGACGATTTATATCCGCACCAATGGCATTTAAAGAATGAAGGGTTTATAATAGACGCCAATTGGCCGATCAAAAAAGGAGCCGATGCAAAAGTGATTGATGCTTGGAAACGAATTGGTAATACTGGTTCGAATGATATAGTGATAGCCGTAATCGATAATGGCTTTGACCTAACTCATCCAGACTTAAAAGACAAATTATACAAACCTTTTGACCTTTGGAATCAGTCTTCAAACGTAGAACAGGGAGATTCCCGTTTTACGCATGGTACTCCCTGTGCAAGTGTTGCGTTGGCAGCCTCTAATGGCTCAGGAATAGTAGGTGCAGCGCCCAATGCTCGTTTTATGCCAGTTAGTGGTACATCCTACAGCCTCAAAGCAACAGAAAATATGTTTGACTACTGTATCAATAATGGAGCAGATGTCATAAGTTGTAGTTGGGGAACCACCGATCCTGCCTTTAACCTAAGTCCACTCAAAGAACAAGCTATTTCTAAAGCTGTAAGAGAAGGTAGAGGCGGCAAAGGTTGTGTTATCGTCTATGCGGTAGGAAATGATGATTTAGACTTTGTTAGTTTTTATTCTGCTCATCCAGATGTAATTGCTGTGGCTGCTTGTACAAGTAAAGATGAACATGCCGACTATTCCAATCGTGGTCGAGAAGTAACCATTTGTGCACCTTCTAATGGTGATTGGCCGATTACGGCTGCTCGAGCATGGTGGGATGAAGGCGTTTCTTGGGAAACAGGTAACTATCGCTACTGGCGTGACGGAAAATCTAGAGGTAATCATTACAAACATTTTGGAGGTACCTCTAGTGCTTGCCCGTTAGTGGCTGGTATTTGTGCGCTCATTCTTTCCGTTAATCCAGATCTTACGGCAAAACAAGTAAAAGAAGTATTACAGCGAACGGCTGACAAAATCGGCAGCCCTTCCGAATATGTCAATGGTCATTCGGTTAAGTATGGTTATGGTAGAATCAATGCTGATAGAGCTGTAGCTGAAGCTATTCGGCTAAAAGACGGCGGAGGCGATCCAGAACCAGAAGTAGAAAATAATGTAGCATCAGGTCGTGGACTCTTCCGTTTTAATGTAGTACGCCAAGCATCTAAGGGCTATGGTGTTCAGATAGGGGCTTTTGCAGAATATGGTAACGTACTCATCCAAGCCGAAAAATTGCAAAGTGCTTTTAATGCACCTGTTATTGTCAATATCAATGAGCTGAATGGAAAGACAGTGTATAAAATTGTTGTTGGTGATTTTTCAACTCGTTCTCAAGCAGTGGCTCTTCAACAAAAAATGAAAGATACTGGCGTAAAAGGATTTATTAGAAACTTGGAAGATATGGCTTAGTATACTGAAACCAAAGTGGTTTTGGGATTGTCAAACGATTAAAGCTACTGAGAATCAAAGGATAGCTACCAATGATGATCTTTAAACTAAATACCAGTAGGTATAAATGCCTTTTTTATGTAATAAAAATCTAAAAAAATCAGAACTTAATCATGCGTTTACGACGATCACTTAGAATTGTCTAAACGCTAAAATGTCCCAATAAACTAATTGTTCAATAAGGTACAACTCATATAAAACTATTTATAAATAAACCATTACTTATAAACAGTTTTACATTAAAAAAAACGAAATAAATTTAAGTATTCAATGAAACTACTGAAAACTATTTTTTTAGTTCTTATCACTTTTTCTTCATTAGATTTGATAAGAGCCCAAAATACTTCTCCTTTCTCTAGAACGTATATTGATACACTACCCAAACGATTTGAATTAGATGTGTCAGAATTAAGAAATTACATTTATCAAGATATTCCAGACCCTTTACGGAAAGAATCTTTTCCTCGTAGAACGTATCGTTTTGCTGATTTGTCTTCTATCCAAATTTCTAACTTATTGTCAAGTGGTGTGGTGTACAACGATTGGCCTAAATTAGAAGATTATGTTAATAAAATTTTAGAAAAAGTAGTCCCTCCTGAATATAAAGGAAAAGAGTACCTACAAGTTTACGTAATGAAAAGAGGAGACTTTAATGCCTTTATGACACCATCGGGAATGATTTTTATTAATATCGGTTTGTTTGCTGATCTTGAAGATGAAGCGACCCTTGCAGGAATACTTGCTCATGAAATTGCCCATCACTATCTACGGCATTCTATGAATGAATATATAAAAGCTGAAAGAGGAGAATTTAAACCGAATATTTTTTTAAATAATAAAGATGCCCATAGTAATTTTTCGATCAAATCAGAACTTGAAGCAGACTCTTTGGCTTTCAAATGGGTTACTGATTCTGGATATACTACGAATGGTTTGTTCGAAGCGTTTAAAATAAATGAACGACACGAAGAGCAGTTATTAGCACAGTATCTAGACCTTTGGGAAATTACAGCGACTACGCACCCTACATCTGATGAACGATTAAGTAAGTTAGAAGCTTTCTCGTCAATATCTCCAGAAACGGAGGGTAAAGATTTTATGGTCAGTAAAAAAGCATTTAGTGAATTTAAAAAACAAGCGAAATCGGAAATTCTAAAATACCTATTAATCAACTTCGATTATCTAGAGTGTATAGAAAAAGCATTCGTATTCCACTTGTATGATCTTGAAAATCCAGCCTATGTTTATTATTTGATGGAGGCTATTAGAAAAGTAGGCTATTTGGATGCTAAATTTTGGAGTAAAGACTTTATTACATTCACTTATTTAAAAGAAATAAAAACCAAAGAAGGTAGGAAGAAAGTGAGAATGGATGCTCATATATTTGAAGAATTTCCAACCAAAATACTTGCTTTACCACCAGATGCGAAAGACAAGATTCAAGGTAAATTTTATTGGGAAGGAGAACCTAAATTTACAACGAATGAAGAAGCTTTTTCTTTCTTTGCTAAAGTTGGCAAATTATACAACAATCCTGAGTGCCTTTTATCTCAAGCTTTATCATATTCTTTTAATAAAGAAACCATGAAAAAGTATTTAGAAAAATACTTAGAGCATAAAAATATTGAAAATCGCGAATATGCTGAAAATCTTTTAAATGGTAGTCTTAAGTCAAACTTGAAAAATGAAAAACTAACAGTCTTAAGTGGTTTTAATATTGTCGTAAAGCAAGGCAAAGAAGAAATTCCAATTCACGAAGATGCTATTTCTGATATTAAATATTTGAATAAAAGGATCGACGAAATTATTGCAAGCTTTGATAATCGAACATTAATTTTACTTTCAGATCTGAAATATTCAAAAATGAATGATTATTTATTGATGTCTGAACTGGAACGATTTTCTCTTATTTCTTTACTTGCTTATGGGCAACAAACCGATCTGTTTATATTCGACCCTAAATACTGGAAAATTCTAAATAGATTAGGAGTAAATGAAATGGAGTTTATCAATTGCCAATACTACGACAATCGAAAAAAAGAATCCAAATTGGAACCTTATATAGAAGTGACCAATACTGATCTTAAGACATTGTTTTCGGAAGTAAAAAAGCATAGGTATTTTGAAGTATTGATTTCAAGTGTTAGAGCTATAGAAGATGTTAGCATGAAAACACTTTATTATGGTGGTGAAGAAAAACTAACTTATAATGCCTCTGCTAACGAACAAATATTTCAAATAATCAAAGATAAAATTCAACAAAAAGATATTGAAATTAAAGAATTTGATGATCAGATGAAAAAAAGAGATCAAAAATAATGATTGCAGGCTTTATTGATATAAAGATAATTATCCATCTTTTTTTGCAGATTAATGCAAGATTAAGTAATTTGATTAGGAAAAACAGTAATCCATATTTATCAACAACCAAATGAAATTATGATCGGAGATAAAAAACTAGATGTCATAGAAGATGAGTATGGGCTGTCCATTCAGTTTTCTTGGTTTACTCCTATGGCCTATTTTCTTATTTTTTTCTGCATAGGATGGGATAGTTTTTTGTTATTTTGGTATACTTCTGCAGGAGGAGGTGATGCACCTTGGATTGTATACGTCTTCCCATTAATCCATGTGGCAGTCGGCATTGGTCTTACATACTACACTTTATGTTTGATTTTTAACAAAACCCATATTGATGTAGATGACAAGCATTTGTGGGTACATCATAGCCCCATCCCATGGTGGAAAGGTAATGTCGATCTTCCTGTTAATGATATTGATCAGATTTATGTGAAAGAAGAAAAAAAACAAGGGGAGGATGGTGCGAGTTACACCTACATATTACTTGCCAAACTGAAGGATGGTTCTACCGAAAAGCTGCTAGACATCGGAATGACAGATAGTGAAAAGGTACTGCAATTAGAAGAGCTTATTGAAAACTATTTAGGAATTGAAGATTATCCTGTAAGAGGAGAATATGGACGACATAGGACTGCACCAACAACTCAAGCAAAGCGAAGGCGACAAAAACGACGAATAAATGCTCCAAGCACATCTTTAATGAATAAACATACAGGTGATGAAGCTGCTTTAGACGGCACTTATTACCGCATACTACACGATAGTCAATACGACTGGAAAAACGGAAATTCTGATAAATTGCTGCAATTATCTGATGATGCAAACAATAGTCTTCTAATTTATATCCGACAAAATAAAGGTGTTTATGGATCTTACTTGGAAGAAAAGTTGAGTCTTTATCTGTCTAACGAAATTGCTTTTGATCAAACAAAACCAGCTAATCAATTTTCGTTTCAGGACATACAATACCAATTACATGATTTCTCTGAAGGAGAAACCTTCCTAAGCGACCAACAAGCACCCATAGCGACTAAGCAATGGCTCTACCAATCTGTAAGCGGTCAGCAAAATATCCGAATCGTTAGCAATGATAATATGCTAACCTATTATAAAGGAGAGTCACAAAAAATGGACGATCAATTTGATTTGGACGAAACACTCGATCTTAATAGACCAGAAAAACGTATCATTAATAATTGGGATGAAGAAGATTTAGTATAAATAAAATCTTTAATGTTTTGTTAAAAGTGTGACATTAGTTTTTTTTATACGTATAAATAAGAGTATAACATATAATCGAAAGATTTTATCTGTGTAATCTTAAAAATCAAAACAAAATGGCAGTAAAGCTTTTAAATTTCGTCAAAGATCAATTTTCTTCTAAGGCGATAGAAAGTATTGGCTCTATAATTGGAGAAAATTCTAGCGTCACAAAATCAGCTATTCATTCAGCACTACCTACTCTGCTTAAAGGAGTAATCAACAGAGGAAATACTGAAGCAAAAGCTAAAGGACTCAAAAAATTCATCTCTGACGAAAAAATGGGAGGTGATTTGATGGCTTCTATACTAGGCACAAATACACCATCTAATAAAGACGCCTTCATGAAAAAAGGTGCAGGTGTAGTTGACTTCTTATTTGGCGGTGATAAAAAAGATATGCTTGGCGTTATTAGCAGAGCTGTTGGTCTAGGAGGAAGTAAAAGTAGTATGCTAACTAGTGCTATGGCACCTTTAGTAATGAACTCTGTATCTAAATTTTTGAGCAAACAGAATTTTTCAGATGCACAACTAGCTACTTACTTAGACGGGCAACGTAGCCACCTTACTAGTGGTCATGTAGAAAAAAAAGCTACTCCACCTCCACCACCTCCTAAAAGAGAACCTGTAGCAACGCCAGCAGAAAAAAAATCTGGTCCAGGTATGCTAATGTGGTTATTGCCATTAGCTTTATTAGGACTTGGGGCTTGGTTTTTCCTAGGACGTAGTTCTGGAACAAGTACAACAGATACAACGACAAGTACGACGACAACAACTACAACACCAGATAGAACAGCTACAAGTGCATCAACTACTTCAACAACGACGACAAGCGCTACAGATGCTGTTAATCAAACAACAACTGCAGCTACCAATGCAGCAGGAGCAGCAACTAGTGCAGCAACTTCAGCAGTAAACTCTGCAACGGACGCAGCTAGCAATGCAGCTGATAAAGTAGCATCAACAGCATCTGATTTGATCGACGGTATTACCCTTGATGCAAGTGGTAATCTTGTAGATGCAAGTGGAAAAATTATTGCTAAAGCTGGTGAGTTCCAAGAAAAAGATGGCTACTATGTTGATAAAGATGGTAAGCGTATTGGCTTATTGAAAAAAATCGGAAAAGCAATTGATGGCGCAGCTACTAAAACGGCAGCAGCGTTCAATAAAGTTTTTACAGACATTTTCAAGTCTAAAGAAAAAGTAGGTTCTACTTACGGTTTATCAAAAATTGTTTTCGATGATAAATCACATAAAATTACCGATTTCTCAAAAGCAGAAGTAGAAGGTTTGGCAACTGCATTAAAGGCAATGCCTAAAGCTGAAATAGAAGTACAAGTATATTCTACTGATGGTAAAAATACTAAAGAGAATGAAAAGTTTACCAAATTAAGAGCAGAAGTAGTACACGATATGCTTGTTACTTTAGGTGTAGATAAAAAGCAAATCTCATTTAAAGGAATGGGTAAATCTAATGCAGCTAAAGCAGCAAGTGAAAAAGTGGAGATTATGGTAAAACAAGTTGTTGACTAGTTATAACTAAAGTAATTAACAATACATAGCTTTCTAAAAAGGAGTAGTGCAAATAGCATTGCTCCTTTTTTTATGGGTTTTATGAATAAAAATAATTAGTTTTGTTAAGTGCTTGGACAGAAAAAGTGTAAGTTATTTTAGCCCAAGCACTTACCATTCAAAACTAACCCATAATGAAAAATACACTGAGCCTAATTTTTGTATACATATTTCTTTTTTCAAGCCCTTCTATTTTTTGCCAGCAAACAACAATTAACCCTCAAGATATTACAATAGTAAGAGATAAATGGGGAGTGCCTCACATCTATGGTAAAACAGATGCAGATGCTGCTTATGGTCTCGCTTGGGCGCATGCCGAAGATGATTTTGAAGGCATCCAACATGCTATTCTGGCTATTCGTGGTCGGCTAGGAGAGCGACTGGGGGTAGAAGGTGCGACGCTAGATGTGGTTAGCTACATGGTCAATACCGATTATACGATTGACCAATATTTTGATACAGCTTTCTCTCCCGAATTTCGAAAAGTGTTAGCTGCTAGTGCCCAAGGTTTTAACGATTATGCAGCGGCACATCCTGAAGAAGTTTTTTTCAAAAATACTTTTCCGATGACCGAGAAGGAAATCATTAAAGGCTACATCTTAGGGCAAGCCGTATTGTCCAATGCAGCGTTCGGTTTAGGTCGTGTATTAGATGGTAAGCTCGAACGCTATCGAATGGGAATTACGAATACGGGATCTAATGCTTTTGCATTCAGTAAAAAGAAAACAAAAGAAGGCGAAACCTTTTTGGTTTCGAATACACATCAACCTTTGGAAGGAACACTAAGTTGGTACGAAGCACATGTGAATAGCGAAGAAGGTTGGAATATGCTTGGCGGTAAATTTTCTACAGGGGTTTCTATTTTTGTAGGAACAAATGAAAATCTTGGCTGGACGCATACGACAAACTATCCTGACCTGCATGATGTGTATGCACTCGAAATGCACCCCAGCGATAAGCTTAAGTATAAGTATGATGAGGAATGGAAAAGACTGGAAAAACGAAAGTTTAAATTTAAAGTCAAAATTGGTTTTATAAAAGTGCCTGTTTCCCGAACATTTTATTGGAGTGAGTACGGACCAACTCTAAAAAACAAAGAAGGATTTTTTGCTGTTCGTTTTCCTGCGGGGCTCAATATCAGAGCTGCCGAACAGTGGTTTTGGATGAACAAAGCTTCCAATTTTGAAGAATTCAAAGAAGCCTTATCAATGCAAGCTTTATCCTGTCAGAATATTATGTACGCTGACAAAGAAGATAATATTTTCTTTATTTCTAATGGTCAATTTCCTAAACGAGATCCGAACTTAAATTGGAAAGGTATTCTTGACGGAAGCACTTCTACTACAAAATGGAAAGCACACGATTATCATCCACTTTCTGCATTGCCACAAATCGAAAACCCAGATTGTGGTTATTTATTCAATGCCAACAATACTCCCTTTACTGCTACATGCGAAGCAGAAAATTTAAATCCAAAAAACTACGATCCAACGATGGGCTTCCTACAATTCGAAACCAATCGTAGCCTTCGGATTATAGAATTATTGAACAAGTACGACAAACTATCTTACCAAGATTTGAAAGAAGTAAAGTACGATTTGCAGTACGCAACAGAAACTTTTTATACACATACGCTTAGTAATTTAGATTCAATTTTTAATCTTGATACCAACAAATATCCAGACCTTAAAGATGCGATGGAAATCGGTCAAAAATGGAACGGAGCGACTGATATTCACAACAAACAAGCGACACTGTTTTCGGTAGCGATTACAAAAGTCCTAACCTATCTTGCAGAT
This sequence comes from Saprospiraceae bacterium, assembly GCA_020630735.1. Taxonomy (GTDB): domain Bacteria; phylum Bacteroidota; class Bacteroidia; order Chitinophagales; family Saprospiraceae; genus JAHDIP01. The sequence continues at coordinate 39,329 of JAHDIP010000011.1, forward strand.
GAATTGATCTTTGATATGACGAATACTATTCCTGAAGATGTTTATGTAGATGCTTTACGTTGGGCAAAAAAGTATTTGAAAAAACACTATGGAACACTAGAGATAGAACTTGGCGAGTTTCAAAAACATGCTCGTGCTGATGTAGAATTTCCAATTGGTGGAATGCCTGAAAATCTTGCAGCTATGTTTATGCAAAAATATAAAAAGGGAAAAATGCGCAGCTATACAGGCGATTCCTATATTCAGTTTGCACGTTTTACAGATGAAGGAGTAAAGATAGAAAGTGTGCATCCCTATGGCGCTTCTAACCGAAAAGGTAGTCCACATTATACCGATCAAATGTCGCTTTACGCTAATCAGCAATTAAAACCAATGACACTTGATAAAGCAACAATTTTTAAAAATGCTGAACGGGTGTATCATCCTGGAGAATAAAGTTTATATATTGTAATGACGAAATTTTACGTTATATCTTTTAAGAACTTCTTTTTAAAATTAGCAATATGAAAAATTTAAGCCTAAAGACTTCTAACAAGAAATTAGAAAACTAAGTCCAACAAACCAATTAAAAACGATTAAAGGTGGCGGTGGTGATAATATTGTAAATGGCGATATAGATATGTGGTAACTTTTTTTAGTGTACAGCTATTTGATTAATATTATTTATTGGTGTTAGGCAAATAGTTGTATGTCCGTTGATAAATTATTAAAGAACCTCTAAAAATAAACTATGAAAATCAAACTTACTCTTTTAGGACTTTTCTTTTCTATTGCAAACATTTTTGCGCAACAAGAAATTCACTCCAAAGTTATTATACCAGCATCGCCTAATTTGCTACAACAGTTAGCCACAAGAGGACTTCATATTGATCACTTTCATAAAACGGAAAGAGGTGAACTAGAATTTGTACTTTCTGAAAGTGAAGTACAAATTTTGGAAGACAGCAATCTTGATTATGAGGTTGAGATACCAAATTTAACAGAACACTTTTTAGCAAATAATCTACTAAGCAGAGGAAATACAGATTTAATAAATTTTGATTTGGGCGATATGGGAGGCTATCATACCTATGATAATATGATCACCCATATTCAATTGATGGCAAGTGAATATCCTGATCTAGTTCAGATATTAGAAATTGGTTCTTCGATCGAAAATAGGACTATTTATGCCGTTAAAATTTCTGATAATGTACTCGTCAATGAATCAGCTTCGGAAGGTGTGGTCTATTACGATGCTTTAACGCATGCAAGAGAGCCAATGTCTTTAGAAGCAAGTTTGTATTATATGTGGTGGCTGTTAGAAAATTATGCAACTGATCCAGAAGCAAAGTATCTAGTCGATCATAGAGAAATTTATTTTGTACCTGTTGTTAATCCTGATGGTTATGTCTTTAACGAAATAAATGACCCAAATGGTGGAGGCTTTTGGCGGAAAAACCGAAGGGATAATGGAGGCGGTTGTTATGGAGTAGACTTGAATAGAAACTATAGTTATCAATGGGGTTTAGATTCTGGATCAAGTTCAGATGGATGTACTGAAATTTATCGAGGTACTGCTCCTTTCTCTGAACCTGAAACGGAAGCAGTAAAGGATTTTCTTACAGCAATAGACCCAGCGATTGCATTTACTATTCATACCTTCGGAGATGTTTTTTTGAACCCATACGGCTATGATGAAATACTTGATGAATATGAAATTTATGCAGAATTTTGCTCAGAATTTATTCCTAAAACCTACAAAGGGTATGGAATAACAGCTCAGATGCTTGGTTATTCATCGAGTGGAACGACTCGAGATTATTTGCATAGCGAAGGAATATATGGTTGGACGCCTGAAATCGGACATACCTTTTGGGAACCTGCTTCAGAAATCTGTGATAGGGTGATTGAGTTTCTGAAACCTATGAAATATTTAAGTTGGGTGAGTGGAAATTATCCATGTTATCATGATTTTTCGCTTTTGGGTTCTAATACTATTTTAGAAGGTGAAACGATTTCATTAAGTGTAAGGATTAAGAATAGAGGATTGACTAAAAGTGCCTCATCTGTAAAAGTAAAAGTGAAAAGTTTGCATTCGGGGATTACAGAAGTCAATAGTGAAATTATTTATCCTTCTGTTGCTCCTCGAGCCTTTGCAGAAAATAATGATGATCCATTTACGTTCCAGATCACTGACGAAATTCCTTTGATGGAAGTCCTCCCAATTGAAGTTACTGTTTTCCAAGATCTGGATAATATGACTTATCGAGACACCATTTATTTACAAGCAGGAGCTTGGGAAGTATTGTTTGAAGATGATGCTGAAAATGGACTGTCGGCATGGACTACTGATAATGCTGCGCCTTGGGATACTTCCTTTATGGATGCTACAAGTGGTGCTCACAGTTTCGCAGATTCTCGATATGGCAATTATGAAAATCTTGTAGATACATACATAGAATTAGATTCCGTTTTTGATCTTTCGATTGTTGAAAATCCGTGGGTGTTGTTTAATGCTAAATGGTCCTTTGAAGAAGGAGATTATTGCTATTTTGAAGCTAGTTCAGATGGAGGACAAAGTTGGTTTCCACTAGAAGGACTTTATACTGATGTTGATGCGTTATTTTATCATTTTAATCAACATTGGGTGCAAGAACGAGTTGACCTAAGTCTACTAATAGGATCAAGCGAAACTAAGTTTAGATTTCGATTGATTTCTGATAGTTCTGTCAACAGTGATGGATTCTATTTTGATGATTTCCAGATCGTTAATTTTGTGGATTCATTGACTGTGAATACCTTGAATGTTAGCCCTATTAAGACAGCTATTTCAGTTGCTCCAAATCCTTCTTCGAATCAATTTATGTTAAAATGGACAAGCTCCAAAAATGAATTAACAAACCTGCAAATAGTTGATAATGCTGGAAAAGTAGTTTATAAAGAACAGTTACATTCCACTAATGGAGAGAATACCAAAGAAATAAATTTAGCAAATATCAATGCAGGAGTTTATTTTTTGACAGTAGTGTTGGAAGGAAAAAAAGAAGTGCTAAAGCTAATTGTTTTATAGAAGGGGCTACCTTTTAGGTCACTATGTTTTGTAGTTCACTATTCGTTCAGCCCTATGGGCCCACGCTTATCAGCGTGGCTACTGCACAGCGTTAGCCCAAAAAAGTCCTCGGACAAAACAAAAACGTTCTGCCCGAGGATTTACTATTTGAGTTTATGATAATTGCTATTATTCTAAACTCAACTTATAATCACCTGCTACTTTATGTGCTTTGTCGTCTTTGTAAGCTACGATATCATTAACGGTAAAACTTGCGAGTTTTAAATCTTTTTCATCAATATTGTTGATCATTTCCATAGCTGCTTTGTTGAGATGATCGCCCTCAAAATTCAAGGTGAATGTGATATATTTTTGCTTTCCATCTTTATCCAAGCCATCTGGTCGTTGAATAGTACCACTAAAGGATTTTATTTTAATTTGAGTATGACGATTTTTCATCAACATCAATTTTCCAAGTGACTTAGCGAAAACAACGGTAAAGTTATCTGCCCAAACAGGTAATTCTTCTGCTTTATGTAGGTTTAGATTTCGTGCCAAATCTTTTTTAGATATTACAAAGACTTGATCTTTATTGATCGTCTTGCCTTCTGCTAAATTTTTTTGTACAATATATTCTTTGATCTCTTCTGTAGTACGTCGGCTGCCATCTGGCTTCAACGTAAATTCGTTATCAGTATCACCAGAAACATAGATGTTGCCAGAGAGCGGACTTTTTTTATCTGTATCACTTGTTTGTGCAGTAGCTGATTGTTCAAAACTAAAACTAAAGAAAAGGATAGCAAGAATGGGTAAGCAACCTAGAAACTTAAATTTACTCGATCGCTTATTCGTATTTCGAATCATAATTAATCGTTTTTTTAATTGATTGTTAAAAAATGTATGTACTACCGGTAGTGATTTTTTTTGTTGTGCTTTTGCCTCTTTCATCAATAAATCAACATATTGAATTTGATAAGCATGTTGTTCAAATAATTGATAGTCGGCAATATATTCGTGTATATCTTTCAAACTTCGTTTGTAAAAATGTAGTAAAGGATTAAACCATAAAAAAATGGATAGTAATTCTGCAAACAAAATATCCCAACTATGTTTTTGTTGAACATGTACTTGCTCATGTAGCATAATTTGTTCTGCTTCAGTTGGCGTATAGTTAAGCTTGTTATTCCAAAAAATTAAATTTAGAAAAGAAAAAACAGGTAATTTATTTTCTACTTGCACCAGATAGTATCCTTCTTTTTTTACCACCTTATTTTTAAGCATCAAACCAAAAATATACAGCAAGCTAATGAGGAGTTTGAAACTAAAAAATAAAACACCAAACCCATAAACAGCAAGAAATAAATGTTCGTAGCCGAATGAATGTACTACAGGGTCACCCGCCATTACACTGCTTACACTTGCTACAATCAAGTTATCAAAACCTAAGTATAAATTACTCGTTGCCGTCTCTTCTTCTGGCAGTGAAACACTGAAGTAAGGAATGAGTAAGGAGACAACTAATGCACCTAATAAGTACACTCTATTCAATTGGAAAAAAGTATCTTTCCGTAAAGCTAAGTGATAGAAAAAATAAAATAGACATAGGCAAATACTTACCTGAAGTAGATATGAAAAAAAAGAAATGATCATGACTTATTTTTGATTTGTTTGTATAGTTCTTCTAATTCTTCGATATTACTATCTTCTTTTTTCATGAAAAAGGAGACCATTTCTGAAAGGGAAGAATTAAAATAATCACTCATAAAGTTTTTCAATTCTCCATGCTTGTAATCTTCTTCTTTAAGCACAGGATAATACTGATGAAACTTATTGAATGCTTCATGATTCACTAAGCCTTTTTGTTCCAATTTTTTGATGATAGAAGCAATTGTCGTCGAAGGCAATTTAGGTTCTGGAAATTCTTGAACGACTTCTTTTAAAAAAGCTTTCTCTAGTTTCCAAAGGATTTGCATGACTGTTTCCTCGTTTTTACTTAGATGATTCTTGTCCATATATGTCTACATTTTAAAGTCTAAAAGTTAACAACAATACTATTATTGAGTAATGCTATTACAAAGGTAAAACGAAAAAATCGTTAATGCAAGTATTTTTCGTTAATAAACGAAATTATCGTTTATAGATGATTTTTTCGTTTGTTTGATTACTTCGCAAACTAGTTTTTAATGAATTTTTATGATATGGTTATTGAAATATATAAATTACAGCAAAAAAAATGAAAGTACTCAAAACACCTATTACGCAATTTGAAAATTTAGAAGGCTATCCTTTCTCGCCTAATTATAAAACAGTAGGAGATGGTTTAGAAATGCACTATCTAGATGAGGGGAATCCTGAAGGAGAAATTGTCTTATTGTTACATGGAGAACCAAGTTGGTCTTATCTGTACCGAAAAATGATTCCTCTTTTTGTAGAAAGTGGCTACCGTACGATTGTTCCAGATTTAATTGGGTTTGGTAAATCTGATAAATTAGATGATCGTAATGACTATTCTTATGCTGGGCACTTACGATGGTTGACGTCTTTGGTCGAGCAATTAGATTTGAAAAATATTACCCTCTTTTGTCAAGATTGGGGCGGCTTGCTTGGTTTACGAATGGTAGCACAAGATCCCGACCGTTTTAGTAGAGTAGTGGCTTCGAATACTTTTTTGCCATCAGGAGAACGACCGATGCCTCAGGCATTTGAAATGTGGAAAAACTTTTCGCAAACTGTTCCTGTATTTAAATGTGGGAAAACAGTACAAATGGCAACTGTTTCTACATTAAGCGATGCAGTTGTTGCTGCATACGATGCGCCTTATCCTGACGAAACGTACAAAGAAGGGGCACGTATTTTCCCCGCTTTAGTTCCTACCCAACCAGATGAAGAAGAGTCGATCAATAACAGAGAAGCGTGGAAAGTGTTACTACAATGGAAAAAACCATTCTTGACATTATTCGGAGATTCTGATCCAATAACTAAAGGCGGCGATCGTGTATTTCAAAAATTAATACCTGGTACAAAAGACCAACCACACGAAATTATTAAAGATGCTGGGCATTTTATTCAAGAAGATAAGGGCGAAGAGGTGGCAAAAAAAGTAATAGCATTTATGAAAAATTCTTAAAAATGAATTTTGTATTAGAGATCAGCACAATGAAAAGCAACTTATATCAGCAAAAAATTATAGTTCAAGCGGAACACATTGATGGACTTAATCATGTCAATAATGTAGTCTACCTTCAGTGGGCACAGGATTTGGCAGGAAAACATTGGTTGAGTAGATCAACCGAAGAAATAAATAATAAATTTTATTGGGTTGTACTTGACCATTTTGTTGAGTACAAGGCAGAAGCTTTTTTAGATGACACTTTGCTAGCTAAGACTTTTGTAGAACAAAATAAAGGCGCTCGCTCTACTCGGATTGTCGAATTTTATAAAGAGGAAAAACTAATAGTAAGTGTTAAAACAACTTGGTGTTTAATTGATCGTAAGAGAAAACGTGCAACAAGAATTCCAGAAGCTATTAATCTATTGTTTTTTGATGAATGAATATTGAAATCTACTATTCTTTTTCGAGAGAAGAGAATTTATGATTTATTGATAATACTCTTACTCCTCCCAAGTTTTTGTAGAAATCCAGTCAGATAAACCTTCAGCTTCTCGAAGGCGCTGTTCTTTTGTTTTTTCAAATGCATCTCGATTGAGGAAAAAAGGTTGATCTTCTTTGGCAGGTTCATTTGCCCAAGGGTCTTCCTTAGGTTTTTCATCAGCTTCTAGTTCTTCTTTATAAAAATAAGAAACAAAGATACCAACAAGTGCTCCACACAAATGACTTTCCCATGAGATACCTTCTTGATTTGGCAATATTCCTGCAAAGTAGCCACTATACAAAACCGTCATTACAAGTGCTAAAACAATAGACTGTAAGCTCCGCCTAAAAATACCATTCCAAAATACAAAGGCAACAAGACCATAAACAACACCGCTTGCTCCAATATGAAAAACAGAGCGAGCGAAAATCCACACAGTAATACCTGTTAAAATATAAATCATAAAAAAACTACGGATGGCCACTCGTTTGTAAAAATACATGAGAATACCACCTAAGAGTAGTAAGGGAACACTATTCGATATCAAGTGCTTTAAATCTCCATGAATGAGTGGAGCGGTTATGATACCTTTTAGGCCAGAAAAATCACGAGGATAAATACCATAATAGCCCCAATCAAGATTGAAGATGATTTGGGTAAAATGAATGAGCCAAATTACGGCTACCAATAGAAGCGGTAATTTAAAAACGTCAAAAAAGTTAATGGCTTTATCTTTTTGTTCTTGCATGTATCAAAATTTATCCAAGTACTTTTACCATTTCGAGTAATTTGCTATTCAATTTTTGGTGATGTTTGATCGCCTTTGCAAATGGCGTATAAACAATGTCTTGATGTATTTGACCAATCATCACACTACGCTTTCCATCCAGTAAGGCTTTTACCGCTTCCATACCTAAGCGACTAGCGAGTACACGTTCCATACATGTGGGACGACCACCACGTTGTAAATGCCCCAAAATAGTAACTCGAATATCAAATTTGTCAAAACGACTTTTTACCTCATCTGCTATTTTGAAAGCACCACCAGCATCATCGCCTTCAGCAACTATAACGATACTCGAACGTTTTCTTTTCTCGTTATTTTTTGTCAAGGTTTTCATCAATTTATCAATATTCGTTTTGCGCTCAGGAATAAGTACTGCTTCAGCTCCTGAAGCAATAGCAGAACGCAAGGCAATAAAACCAGCATCACGCCCCATCACTTCAATAAAAAATAAACGATTATGCGCATTCGCGGTATCCTTGATATTATCAATAGCTGCCATAGCTGTATTAAGCGCAGTGTCATAACCAATTGTAAAATCGGTACCAAAAAGATCATTATCAATAGTACCTGGAATACCCACAAAAGGAATATCATACTCTTGCATAAACACATTAGCACCAGTAAAGGTTCCGTCTCCACCTATAGCGACTACTCCTCCTATGCCTGCTTTGATCAAATTTTTGAATGCTGTTTTTCTGCCACGTTTTGTCCGAAACCGCTTACTACGAGCCGACTGCAAAATAGTACCACCTTGTTGAATGATACCACTTACAGATCTAGAATCCATCTCCATAAAGTCGCCATCAATCATGCCTTCATAGCCACGCATAATACCAACAACGTCTAACTTTTTATACAAAGCTGTTCGTACTACTGCACGAATAGCGGCGTTCATACCAGGTGCATCACCTCCAGAAGTAAATACTGCAATTTTTTTCACAAGTAAATAGGAATTTAGGATAACAAAATAAACAAGTAATTTATTACACAGTGTACTAAGGTAAAGAAGATAGGGCGTATTTTAGCAATACACCCTATCTTTTATTAAGAAAAATAGTATTAATTTTTAGATATATCTACGGCGAACTAGTTTGATGAAATTCTTTGCCGTTTTCTTTTTCCCTTTTGAGGCCCAATCGTATCGATTAGCGATTGTATTTACCAAAAAGTTTTTTGCATCATCAAAATTGCTAAAGGAATTTAGTTGAGCAATCGTATTCTCATAGATCGCCTGATCTCCATTGAACAATTCTTTTACAGTTAATATTTTATCATTGAGACCTTGTGCCTTTTTCAAATCTTTTATAGGACTTAAACTCAAACGTTCAGAGACTTCTTTTGCTTCTGGTTGTTCGAATAGTTCTTCATGGTCGCCACCATTTACAACTGTTCTTGTAGTTTGAACAACTCGCTCCACAATTGGTTCAGGTTCAGGTTTTGGAGTAGGAGCTGGCGGAGGTGGTGGCGGAGTCACTACAACTGGTGTAGGTTTTTGCACTTCTACACGCACAGGTTCTACGGGTTCCACTACAGGTGGTGGCGGAGGTGGTACTGGTTTTACATATTCAGGTTGCACATATTCGGGTGCTTTTTCAAAAGAAGGTGCAACTGTTGTCGTATTAGACTTTATAGTTCGACTATTACTAGAACTACTAGTTTCCTGATCGAGGAAGCATTCATAAAGTTGACGAATGTAATTGCGCATCAAGTCTTTTTCGATACTTGCGATGTTTTTTTCGTCTGTGCTCATACTTTTGTACAAGCTATTAATCTTTCCAAGTAATATTTTTGATTGATTCAAATCCATAACGGGTTGGCTTTTTCAATTTGATGTTTTATATTCGCTCTCAAAATAAGAATAAATGTATATAGACAATATTTAAAGTCTTAACTTTTTGTACTTTTATTATCTAGTTCTTTTATTGAACGTAAAATCTGTAAAAAAGTATGAAAATTTGTGAAGAATTTTCGTAAAAATACAGAGTTTAAACATTAAAACCTATGTTTTTAGAGCCTCATTTTAAAGGTCAACGCAGTGGATGGATAGAAGTTATCTGCGGTTCCATGTTTTCTGGTAAAACAGAAGAACTTATTCGTCGTCTCAAACGTGCCAAAATAGCGAATCAAAAAGTAGAGATTTTTAAGCCAAAAATTGATACGCGTTATGATGATACCAAAGTAGTATCGCATGATGCCAATTCTATTTTGTCGGTTCCAATATCCGATTCTTCGAAATTGCTAGAATTAGCCGAAGGGGTAGGAGTAGTGGGAGTCGATGAAGCTCAGTTTTTTGATGAAGGTCTGACAGAGGTTTGCGAACAATTAGCCTTACGTGGCAAACGAGTCATTATCGCAGGGCTTGATATGGATTACCGAGGAAAACCTTTCGGTCCTATTCCTAATCTATTAGCTGTGGCAGAATACATCACAAAAGTACATGCCATTTGTCAGCATTGTGGAAATCTAGCGACGCATTCTTATCGACTTTCTGAAGATGGAGGAACAGTGGTTTTAGGTGAAAAAGATCGTTATGAAGCTCGATGTCGTACCTGTTACCACATGGGTAATATTTTGAACTTGCAGGTGCGTACAAATGGTGCTGAAGAAACGAAAAAAGGGTAGCTTATTAGTGTGTAAAATACAAGTCTAATAAAATAACGAGAGGTCAGATTCGCTTTTATGTGATCTGATCTCTCGCTAATTATACAGAAACCAAAATGTTTTTCGGATTGCCGAACTTTTTTGACTCTACTAGAGTTTTTTTTCTCATAAAACTATTTTGACATAAACTCTACTATTCATCTAAAAAAGAACTTCGTTTAACGAAAAAATTACATAGTAAAAATTTTTAGTACGATTTTAAAAACAGTTTACTTTTTAGATGGTATTTTTAACATAAAGTCTATTTTACTCAAACATTTATAAACTTATAAAGCATGAAAAATTATTTACTCTTATTTGCCTTACTCTATTCAAGCATTTCCTTTGCTCAATTAGGTGACGCAAAATTTATTCATTCTACTTTTAATCATT
>JAHDIP010000011.1:49872-54329 GCA_020630735.1 Saprospiraceae bacterium
ATTTCCTTTGCTCAATTAGGTGACGCAAAATTTATTCATTCTACTTTTAATCATTCTCTTTCTGATGTAAAGGAAGGAGATATGGATAATGATGGACTTGTTGATTTGGTCTTTGCAATTGATTGGAATATAACATGGTCTAAAAATATGGGTGATAACAAATGGACAACCAATCAACCCATTGATTTAAACTATGATGAGGAAAGAAAAATTCAATTGGCTGACTTAGATGGTGATAATTGGCTAGACATTGTGGTTGTACATGATGGAAATTATAACGCTTGGGCAAAATGGTATAGAAATGAAACAGATGGTACTTTTAGTGAGGCAATTGTATTAGACGAAGTGAACGATCCCTCAAGTAGTGTCAGAAAATTATCTGTAGCAGTTGATGATATAGATAATGATGGTGATATAGATATTGCAGCAGCTTTTGCAATGGCAAATGAAAATGCACATGTGGTGAAATGGTATGAAAATGAAGATGGCTTAGGTACTTTTAGCGAAGGAATTATTATAAGTGATGATATCGTTAAACCTTGGGATATAAAGTTAGCTCATCTAAATGATGACGAATTCTTAGATATTGTTTTGACCTCAGATGGGGAATCCTTGTTGCTTTTAGAAAATCTTAATGGAACTGAATTTGATTCACCAGTTACAATTGGTACAGCGAGTATCGAACTACTGACAATAGAACCAGGTGATATAGATGGTGATGGCGATACCGATATTGTTGGAGGTATAAAAGCCACAAGTAAGATTGTCTGGTATGAGAATTTAGATAATAATGGAAGTTTTGGTATGGAGTCTGTTATCCACCAAGGTACAAGTAATTATACTTCTATTAAAACTACTGATTTAGATGGTGACCTTGATTTGGATATTGTATATGTAAGAGCAGGAGCCGATGGTCAAATGGGATATTTGGAAAACTTAGATGGCATGGGCAATTTTTCGTCACCAATTCTTTCTGATACTACTTTTGATTATGCTAGCACGACAGCATTAGCCATACTGGATTTAGATAATGATCTTGATTTAGATATAGTGGCTTGTGGTGATTCCCCTGAAGAGTATTTTATGCTTTTAGACGAAGATGGTCAAGGAAATTTTGTCTTTGATCAAGTTTTAAACATGAGTCCTAATGGATTGAATAATAATGATAAAATCAAAATGGCAGATATGGATGGAGATGGTCATGCAGATGTTGTTGTGCTTTCTGATGAACCCTATCCATTGTGTTGGCTTAGATACAATACCGATTTGGAACTATATGAAAAACCAATTCTAATTGATGCCATTCCATATAGTTTTCAAAGCTATCGTATGATAATTTTTGATGTTAATAATGATGGTAGAAATGATATCATTATTAATGATTTAGGAGCAGATGTAATTTTATCATTGATAAATGATGGTGTAGGTAATTTTTCAATCGAGGCTTCTGTCGGTACAGCACTCGCATCACCTAAATTCAATACTGCCGATTTGGACAATGATGGTTATCTTGACATCATTTCATATGACGAATCCAGTGGTAGTAATGGAATATATTGGTATAGAAACTTGGGTACTGCTACTGGCGAATTTGCAGCTGCTGAACTAATCTATTCTGATAATGCATTTAGATTTATTGAAATAGTCGATTTTGATAACGACGGATTATTAGATATAATTCCGATTGTTGACCTTACTACTTCATGGAATATTGGTTGGATTAAAAATAATGGAGGTACCTTTTCTAGTTTCAATTCTCTAGTAGATATGTTTTCACCGTTTGGAGAAGTTGCTATAAAAGACATGAATGATGATGGATATTTAGATATGTTTGCTACTCAAACAACTGGCTTTGCTGGTATTAAATATTATCGAGGTATTGAAGGCTTAATGTTTGATGCTCCTATCGACCTTGAGAGTGGTGGAGATATAGAAAACTTAACCATAATGGATTATGACTTTGATGGTTTTGGTGATTTGGTTTTTGTAGAGGACGATTTAGTCTATTGGCTTAAAAAAATAATTGATGAAAATGATTTTGAGAGTAGTGAATTGATTGACTTAGAACTTGAAGAAGTCTTTTTCTTTGATATTAACGATATCGATAGTGATGGCGATCAAGATTTTATTTATGGCGATTTTTCTGCTATCTATTGTAAGTCTAGTATTGGAGCCAATGGAAGAATCGTAACAAATGCCTTTTACGATGAAAACCAAAATGGAACCTTTGATGCCAATGAACCTACATTAAACGGATTTCAATTTAACCTAGACCCTGATGATCTTCTTCACTATACGACCAATTATATTGAGACCCAATTTTTTGTTCCAGAAGGAGCATATACATTGAATGCTTATCCGCTTGCAGGATGGGAGGTAACAACAGGGAGTACGAGCTGTGATATCGAATTTGTTCAAGATACAGTCATTCAAAAATGGTTTGGTTTTTATCCTTCTACCTTATACTCATCTATCCAGCCAGATTTGAGTTCTGCTCCAACTCGTTGTGGATTTACAGTGCCTTTTTGGTTGAGCTATGCGAATAATGGAACGGCGATTGAGGATGGTATGGTCTCTTTGTATGTGGAAGATCATGCTACTTTTATAGAAGCTTCTCCTATGCCTGACTCCACTTTTGCGGATACTTTATACTGGTTTATAAATGACTTGGCACCTACTTATTCTGAACTAATCAATTTAGAATTTGAAATTGACGATGTAACTGCCATTGGTGATACAGTAAAGATGAGTGCCAAAACATTTACCTTTAATGATGCGAGCCAGTACGAATTTTTAGAGTCCTATGAATTTGAATCAGAAATAAATTGTTCTTATGATCCGAATGATAAACTGGTAATGCCTGAAGGATTTTTAGAAGAAAACTATACCTTATTTGGAGAAGAATTGACCTACACTGTTCGCTTTCAAAATACGGGTACAGATACCGCATTCAATATTGTTATTACAGATGTTCTAGATACTGATTTAGATTGGTCAACTTTTAGAATAATTGCCCAGAGTCATGTAATGGAGACTACCTTAGATCCTCAGACGGGGTTAGTCAGTTTTTCTTTTCCAGACATATTGCTGCCAGATAGTACGGTTAATGAAATAGAAAGCCATGGTTTTGTGAAATATGCCATTGCACCAAAAGATAATTTACCAGAAAATACTGCGATTGAAAATTTTGCGAATATCTTTTTTGATTTTAATCCGCCAATAATAACCAATACAACTCTAAATACCTTTGTCTCGGAATATCCACTAATCATTACACCAACATTAGAAAATCCTTTATGTGCGGTAGGCACTAGTGGTCTAATTGAATTAGATGTATATGGAATAGAACCGCTAAGCTACGAATGGAATGATCCAAATCTAAGTAATGCAGTTAATGGAAATTTACCTGCAGGTGAATATGAGGTAACGATAACGGATGCAACAGGTCAATCTACTTTCGAAACATATACCTTGACAGAACCTCCTGCTATTGCTGGAAACCTATCGAGTACACCACAAGTTGGTACTACTGGAGGTACAGCAACAGTTAATCCAACAGGTGGTATTCCACCGTACACAATTGAGTGGAATACCAATCCTATTCAAACAGGAACTACTATTACCGATTTAGCCGCAGGTATTTATACCGTCAATATTCTAGATACAAATGGATGTAGTATGATGGAAAACATCGAGGTTGATTTTTTGAGCAGCTTCACTTCTATTGAAAATACTTTCGATTTTGGAGTCTATCCAAATCCAGCAACTGGTGATTTTTCAATTATCATTTCTGGTGATGCTCGAGATTTAGTATTTGAAATAACGGATATGTCTGGTAAAAAAGTATTTACGGATCAACTAGAAAAATCGACTCCATTGCTTTCGTATAATCGTGAAAAATTGAACCTTACAGAGGGTATTTATTTCATTGGTATTAAAAGTCCAATGCAAACCTTGTATAAAAAAATAGTGATTTTAGATTAGGGTAAAACATTGCTTGACTAAATACTATTTTAATAAAATGACGAGAGGTCAGATTCATAATAAATGTGAATCTGACCTCTTTCATTTTTCAGGATGTTATTCTATTTTGAAAGTGATGCAAATTTACATTTTTAATATCCTTTTAATTTTTTTAAGCTTGTTTTCAGTATTTAGGATTGAAATGTAATATAAACCAGGAAGTAAATTACTAATATCACAATTAGTTCCTATGTCTCCATTAACTATTGTTTGGAAGACTAATTTCCCATTTTGATCAATAATCTCAATGATACAATTTCCTGATAAGCCATCAATGTGAAAATCACTATTTGTAATGCTTGGTCGTATTATAATTTCTTGGTCTTGTAAAGTCTCATCTACATTGACCGTTTCAAAGCAATCTTCAGTGATAACAAAGGTTTCGCAAAAAGTTGTTTCTGGAGGGCAGCCCTCATTAACAACACAGATTTCAT
>JAHDIP010000204.1:0-4736 GCA_020630735.1 Saprospiraceae bacterium
TCGTTTTCACTAGTGTATCTATAGATGACGACAAAGAAAAATGGGAAAAGATGGTCAAAGAAAAAGAAATGAAAGGTGTACAAATCATTGGTGACAAAGCTTGGGATTCTTCAATCTGTAAAGACTATATGATTAAAGGTATTCCTCGCTTTTTGTTGATTGATAAAGATGGAAAAATTATAGATGCCAATGCGCCTCGTCCTTCATCTGATAAAATTAAAACGATTTTAGCTTCGCTGGCAGACGGTAGTTTTACTTCAATGCGATAATTTTATAATTAAAAAAAGGGGGCGATTTTCAAAAATCGCCCCCTTTTTTTTAGTCTAATAATTCCTTCGCTAAGGCTTTCAAATTTGTTCCGCCAAAATTTCCAGAACTCATCAATAGCAAATTTTTCTTTTCCCACTTATGGCGTCTTAATGCATTTAGTAACTTATCCTTATCGGTATAGACTGTTATGTTTGGATGATTAAAAGCGGTCTTTACTTCATCTCGTGTAATTGGTGGCAATTTTTTCATCTTCAAGGTATGTTCACTGAAATAGACAAATGCACGATCAGCTTTATCCATCGTATCTTTATATTGCTTCAAAAACTTTTTATTGAGACTACTAAAGGTATGGAGTTCCAAACAAGCTACGAGGGTTCTTTTTGGGTATTGCTCTTTTAAGGCACTTATGGTTGCTTTAACTTTTGATGGAGCGTGTGCAAAATCTTGGTAAGCTATTGCTGTTTCTTTTTTCTTCAGTAACTGCAAACGGCGTGCTGCTCCTTTGAACTGACGGATGGCTTTATAAAACTGTTCATCCGTAATTCCGATTGCTTGACAGGCTAAATGAGCCGCTTTTAAATTTGACAGATTATGTTGACCAAAAATCTTAAGAGGCAATTCTTTTCCATCTTCTTTGATCAAATATGTTTTTCCATTTTTGATGGTAGATTGAAATGCAGTGTAAGACTTAACCTTACTTTTTAGCGTTTTATCTTTCGCAATTTTTTGGAGTTGTTTATCAGATTCATAATAAAACAAATTGTTCTTAACGCTTTTAGCAAATAATGCGAATTGCTCACAGTAACCTTTAAAAGTCGGAAAAACATTAATATGATCCCATGCTACACCTGTGATGATAGCTACATGTGGTTTGTAATGTAAAAACTTTGGACGACGATCAATTGGAGAAGACAGATATTCATCTCCTTCAATCACCATAATTGGAGCATCAGATAAGCGAACCATAGTTTCAAAACCATCCAATTGAGCACCAACCATATAATCGAAATCTATTTTATGATATTTCAATACATGCATAATCATTGAAGTCGTCGTCGTTTTGCCATGGCTACCACCTACTACCACTCGTTGCTTCTTCTTTGCATGTTGGTATAAAAATTCAGGATAAGAATAAATCTTAATACCTAACTCCTTTGCTTTCAACAACTCAGGGTTGTCGATACGAGCATGCATTCCTAAAATTATGGCATCTATTTTTTTAGTGATTCGATCGGGGAACCAACCTTCTTCTTTGGGCAGCAAACCAACTTTAGCAAGACGGTCTCTTGCTGGGTTGTAGATTTCGTCATCAGAGCCTGAAATGGAATGATGATTGTAATATAATGCTAGTGCAAGGTTATGCATTGCACTCCCCCCTATAGCAATGAAGTGAATACGCATTTTTGTATTTATTTTATTGAAAACTCCCTAAGTTTTAAACAAACAACAGAGTATTTCATTATTAATGTGTGTCCTTTTGTCACATTGACGTTATAAAAGTGTATTTTTATAAATAATGGGCGTAAACTTAATAATAAGTGAAGAATTACAGACGTTGTAAGAGAAATAATTCCAAATTAACGATATATAATACTTTTTTTAATTAATTTTACTGCCCAAAGCATATCAAATTCTAAAAAAGATGAAACGAGTAGCAAAAAACCTTATTCCTTTAGCAATTGTTCTTTTCGCAGTCGCAACTATGAGTTCTTGTAACCGTGGTATGGGTTGCCCTAATAATTTTTCTATTAGCAAGACAGTCGTTAAGACAGTAGTCAGTCAAACTGCTGCTATTGTCCAAGAATAATATTATACCTTGGAGTACTCTCCAATCCATATCAGAAATTGATGCCTTAGTTGCGCTTTCAAACACAATTCCGTGTATCATTTTCAAACATAGTTCCCGATGTGATCTTAGTACTTTAGTACGTTATCAGTTGGAAGAAAGTTGGTCTTTTAGTACCAATGAAGTTCAACCTTACTTACTAGATGTCATTTCGCATCGGGAATTATCTATTTTGATAGCTGAACGTTTTGCAGCTCATCATGAATCGCCACAGCTCCTACTGATAAAGAAAGGAAATTGCACTTACGAGGCATCACATTTAGATATCTCCGTCGATGAAATAGCTGAATGCCTTCCTGATTCTTCATGGGATAGATTTTAACCCAATAAAAAAGCCTAGTGATTTTCACTAGGCTTTTTTATTGGGTTACATTGATCAATCAGCTTAGTGATTGTGCCCACTATGATCATGTCCATCATGGCTATGATCGTGTCCATGATCATGATTATGTCCGCTATGATCGTGTGCTTTCTTCGCTTTAGAATTCGCTACATAAGCCATTTTGCATTCAGGACATTTGCCTGCCTTAGCACTACCACTTCCTTTACAATGCATTGGGCAAATATAAGCTGAAGTATATTCTGGTCCGTCTTTAGATACCTTTTCTGTTTTGGTTTTTGTATCAGCAGAGTTTGAATCGCTAGTACAAGAAACTAAAAAACAAGAAAGACAAAAAACTAAAGACAAGCTTAGAAGGAAATTAATTTTTTTCATCAGTATTAATTTTTATTTTTTTTCAGAAAACGATAATTAGGAATGAGGTATAAATATCTTACGATTCTTTGGCTTAGATTATTTAGTCATTAACAAGATTAGCCTATATCAGGAGGCTTTTTAACGAAGTTAAGGGCAAAAAAAATCAAGCGAAGATGTAAATTTATTTTTAACACATTCTTTTCTAGAACGAAGATAAGTAAAAGAATAAAATAGAATAGCATTTTACTAAAACAAAAAAGGAGTAAGATTGCTCCTACTCCTTTTTTGAATAATTATCTTTATTGATTAATTTCCTAGTTCTTCTAAACGTTTTTTGTATTCAGTAGATTTAGGAAGATCATCTTTCTTTGCATAAATTTCTTTCAATGCAATTAATGTATTTCTATCCTTTGGATTAAGACCATCAGCCTTAAGGAAATGAGGAAGCGCTTTATCGAATAATTCGAAAACTTCAGCTTTTTTCGTTTCATATTTACGCATTCCATCTTTAGAGTAATCACTTTCTAAAGTAACCAATTCTTTGGTCATAGAAGCAGCTTTATTGTACCAAAGTGCTCCTACACTATACATAGCATCGAAATTTTTATCGTCTTTCGCCAATACTTGATCGAAGTAAGATAATGCTTCTGTAAAATATTCTTCACCTTTTACTTTATCACCAGCTTCAAAAGACTTGGTAGATAAGTTATCGTACACACTACCTAAAGTAGAGTAAAGTGATACATTTTCTGGATCTTTATCGATAGCAGACTTTAATTTTCCTGTTAAAACATCCAATTTATTTTCTTTAAGGTAAAGGTTAATTTCAGCATACAATAAAGAAACATCATCTGGATACTTAGCTCGACCTTCTTCTAAAATAGTCGCAGCATCAGGATCATTTGTAGCAGATTTTATTTTGTACAATGCGTCATAAATTTCTGGCTTGTCGTATTTAGCATCGTATAAACCTTGAAAGATAGGAGCAGCTTCAGTCATTTTTTCAGCATAAAGCGCACTTACACCAGCAGCATACATAATATTGTAACGTTGCTCATCGGTTTGCATCGTGCTTTTGCTATCGTTTGCTTTAAAAATTTTGTCAGCTTCAATTACAGCATTGAAGTTATCATAAGCTGAAGCAAAATCTTTAGCTCTAAAAGAAATTTCACCTACATTACTTAGATTCACTGCAGATTCTAAAAGACCTTTAAGCGCTTCTTTCTTTTCATATTTCTTTTCTGCAAGTCCGAGGTATTTGTTAAAAGAAGTGTAAGCTTCAAGTGATGCACCAGGATTATCTAATTTCATAGAGCCATTTAATTGCTCCATAGTAACTTCAAGCGTAGCGACTTCGTTAAAAATATCACCTCTTGTTTTCCAGTATTTATTCATACCTTCCGCTTCTGCATTGCCCGCCAAGCCAGAAATTATTTCTTGGGCTTCTTTTAATTTTTCCTTTTTATCAGGAGTAAGCTGATATGCATCTAAGGCTTTTTTAGCCGACTTAATTAATTTAGAAGCATCTTGTGCAAATGATACTTGAGAAATTAAGAGAAGGGTAAATAAACTTAACAATACTTTTTTCATTGTTCTATTTTTTTTAATTTTTGGTTAACCAATGTTGAGTTTTTGTAAAGAATGTTGTTTCGAATCCTATATTTGTAAGACATTATTCTTGAACAACTTCTCGGTTTTAGGACGTAATTAGTTTGGGGTACAGTATTTCTAAGAAGTTAAATAAAAAACAAATTTGTTAAGATATGTTAATCAACTTCTGGATGATCCTCATTTGATGCCTCTTCCGTTCCTTCAGTTTCCTCATCAGGCGCATCTGTATTCGGAGTATCTTCAGCAGTAGCAACTCCATCTTCAGCAGTAGCTTCCGTGCTATTTTCAGCATTTTCATCTTCACTATCTCCC
>JAHDIP010000204.1:4836-11384 GCA_020630735.1 Saprospiraceae bacterium
ATCTTCAGCAGTAGCTTCCGTGCTATTTTCAGCATTTTCATCTTCACTATCTCCCTCTGCGAGTACAGCTACATCAGCAATTTCGTCACCTTCGTCAAGACGAATTAGTCGAACGCCTTGAGTTGCACGCCCCATCACTCGTAAATCACTTACAGACATTCTAATGATAACACCCGATCGATTAGTAATCAATAAATCGTCTTTATCTGTAACTGATTTGATGGCTACTAGATTTCCTGTTTTATCAGTGATTTTAAGCGTCGTTACGCCTTTACCACCTCTATTGGTTACACGATAATCATCAACAGCCGTACGTTTTCCATTTCCTTTTTCAGAAACCACCAAGATCGAAACATCTTCATCAGCAGTATCTATACAGATCATTCCGACAACAGCATCATTATCTATCTTATCAGACAACGTAATACCACGCACACCTGCTGCCGACCGTCCCATAGGTCTTACTTTTGATTCGTTGAATCGAATTGCTCTACCAGAACGATTGGCGATCAGAATTTCATTAGAACCATTCGTCAAACGAGCTTCTAAAAGTTGGTCACCTTCATTTATGGTAATGGCATTAATACCGTTTGCTCTTGGTCGAGAAAAGGCTTCTACCAAGGTCTTTTTAATCAGTCCTTTTCTAGTACAGAAAACAATATGATTATTTACCAGATAATCATTATCGGTTAAATCTTTAATATTGATATAGGCTTTAATTTTATCGTCTTTTGGAATAGACAAGATATTTTGAATAACTCGACCACTCGATTTTTTAGACGCCTCAGGAATTTCGTATACACGCAACCAATGGCACTTACCTTGTTCGGTAAACAGCAGTAAATAGTTGTGTGTGTTGGCTACAAAAATATGTTCTATAAAATCTTCATTTCGAGTTTTACTTCCTTGAGAGCCACGACCACCTCTACCTTGAGTTCGGTATTGGATGACCTTAGTTCGTTTCACATATCCAAGCTGCGTAATCGTTACAACTACATCTTCGCTCGGCACTAGATCTTCGATACTAATTTCGCCATCACTATAGCTAATTTCGGTACGACGCTCATCGCCATACTTATCTTTCAATTCTTTCAATTCATCTTTGATAATATCACGTTGCATTTGTTCACTATCAAGTATTGATTGTAAGTGAGCAATACGTTTTTGCAATTCATCATATTCAGCTCTCACCTTATCACGTTCAAGACCTGTAAGCTTCTGCAAACGCATTTCAAGAATTGCCTTTGCTTGAATTTCTGAAAGGTTGAACTTAGACATTAAGCCTGTCTTCGCTTCATCAACAGTCTTGGAAGCACGAATAAGGGCGATTACTTCATCTAAATGATCAAGAGCAATCAATAATCCTTCTAAAATATGTGCTCTTTCCTGCGCCTTTTTTAATTCATATTTTGTCAAACGAACAACGACTTCAATTCTAAACTTAACAAACTCAGAAATGAGATCTTTTAAGTTTAACAGCATAGGACGCCCGTTGACTAAAGCAACGTTATTGACACCATATGATGACTGAAGTGGCGTGAATTTATACAGCTTGCTCAAGATCACATTAGCCATAGCATCTCGCTTGATTTCAACGACGATACGTAAACCGTTTCTATCTGATTCGTCTCTGATATCACTAATGCCTTCAATCTTTTTATGATTTACTAAATCGGCAATCTTGATGACCAATTGAGCTTTATTTACCTGATAAGGTATCTCTGTAATAATGATTGTTTCTTTACCAGAATTGGAGGTTTGAATTTCGGCACGTCCTCTTAAAACGACTCTACCTCTTCCTGTTTCGAATCCTTCCTTTACCCCTTTATAACCATAGATAATTCCACCAGTTGGAAAATCAGGAGCCTTAATATATTGAGTTAATTCATCAATTGTAATGGCGGAATTGTCAATAGTCGCTATCACTCCATCGATCACTTCAGATAAATTGTGAGGCAACATATTGGTTGCCATACCTACAGCAATTCCAGAAGCTCCATTGATCAAAAGATTAGGAAGTTTAGCCGGTAGTACCGTAGGCTCTTCCAGAGTATCGTCGAAGTTGAGTTTAAAATCGACAGTATCTTTATTAATATCGCCAATAAGTTCGTCGCTAATACGTCTCATACGAACCTCCGTATAACGCATAGCTGCGGGGCTATCTCCGTCCATTGAGCCAAAGTTTCCTTGACCATCGACTAAAGGGTATCGTAATGACCAATCTTGAGCCATACGAACCATTGTGTCATAAACAGAAGTATCACCATGCGGGTGATATTTACCTAAAACTTCTCCAACGACACGAGCAGATTTTTTGTGTGATTTGTTATATGCTAATCCGAGATCTGACATACCATACAATACCCTTCTATGCACTGGCTTTAGTCCATCTCTAACATCAGGTAAAGCTCTCGAAACGATCACCGACATGGAGTAGTCTATGTAGGCTGATTTCATTTCATCCTCGATGTTAATCGGAATTATTCTTGATTCTGGTGCCATGTAATTTTTTTAGTTAATAAAATTGCTTAAATCCTCCCGTAGTTTTCTCAATTTATTACTTATTACACTGCATATATAATAACAAATAATCATGTATAAAAATCTGACTACGTGCAAACTATAAGTATAAAAAGTAATTTTGGGAATCGAATTAAAAAATTCATGCAAATATAAGCAAAAAAGCGCTTTTTTTATAATATAACAAGCTCTAAAATAGGGAAAAGACAACAAAAAAGCGGTAAAGCCAAGTTTGACTTTACCGCTTAAAAATATCACAATTTTGAACAATGATTTTGCTATACAAGGACTAAGTAACAAGTAAATAATAACACTATCTTGTTTTGCTTGTTACTACTTTCGGATGACCAAAAAATAAAACCATATACTGGTCGATATAGAATTTAATCTAAAGCTACTTTGTATTGATTTTTGTCATGTTTATTTGATAACCAAAAGTTGTAGTCTTTTACAATTCTTTCTATGTTATTAAAACGAAAACCTTCTTCGCCAATTTTCTGAGTTAGCGCTGTATAATCTTCAAAGGCTTCTTTTGCACAAGAATTAAAACAATCTTTAGAAATAAGAAAAAGATTTGCTTCTTTGTCTTTTAGATAAAAAACATATTGATAATAGGTCCTATTTATTCCTTGTACTTCATAATAATAACAAAATAGAGATAAAGGCCCATCTATTTCTTTTTCGATAAAGATGGTTGTTTTCCCAAAAGGAACAGGAGGAAAATCTACTTTATGTTTTTCGTAATGTACCCACTTGGTAGACTTCAAGCCTAATTCATCAATTATCTCTTTTTCATAACCATAGGCTAATAAATCTTCTGGAAGATATCTTTTCTCTATATTATGACTGCCAGAAATAAAAATCACTTTTATTTCATTATCGATCAGCTTACCTATTTTAATTTTTCCTTCTTTACGTTTTCCAGACTGAAAAACGATATAGCCTGGAACTATTTCATCCTTACAATCGATTATAGGTTCATTACCTAAGAAAAAGGGTAAGCATAGCAATAGTATAATATACTGCATAGAATTAACATTGGTTTATTAAAAGGGGAGATTTATAGATAGATGGGCTTCATGTTAGAGTAGTAAAGACTGTATTCTTTTCAGACTATAGTCTTTTATGAAACGCGTAGTGAAGCAAATCTAGCAGGTTAAAGTTTAAAAAAACTTCATAGAAAACAAGTTCTTTTGTTCAGTTCAGTTTTTATATTTTGTTTTACTTCCTGCTAGATTGTGCTGCTTCAACACGGTTTAGGATGACCTCTTGATCATAAGGGTAAATTTATTATCCTAATCTTCATTTTTTATACACATAATGCACATTTTGTGACAGTCTTAACCAATGATGTTTTAGTAAATTTATTTTTATTAAACCTTCTGTTCTTCTTCTTGTTTTAATTAAGTATACATTGTTCCATTAGCAAAAGTTAAATAGCCTATACCACAAATTACGACCAATGGTAAATCCTTATATAGATACATCAATTCTCATTTTCATGTATATGACGGTATGGTTTACTATTGCGCAAGTTATTAAAAACAATAGTATTGTAGATATTGCTTGGGGGCTCGGTTTTGTATTAATTGCCTGGTATCTATATTTTTTATATCCCAATCCGCGACGCTTCTTATTGGTGAGTTTTGTGACAATTTGGGGACTTCGATTAGCAACACATATTTTTATTCGGAATAAGGGAAAAGGTGAAGATTGGCGTTATGTCAATTGGCGAAAAGGTTGGGGAAATCGAGCTTTTTTTATGGCTTTTTTTAAAGTATTTATGCTCCAAGGAGTATTTATGTTTTTTATTGCGCTCCCAATTATGCAATGTACTGCTAAAGCTATTGATCATTATTGGTTAACTTATCTTGGTACTGTTGTTTTCTTGTTTGGTTTTATCTGGGAAAGTTTAGCTGACTGGCAGTTGATGCAATTCAAAAAAGATTCTTCGAACAAGGGAAAGATTATGCAATCGGGTGTTTGGGCTTATTCTAGACATCCCAATTACTTTGGTGAAATATTGGTCTGGTGGGGCTTGTTTTTGTGCTCTATTCCCTTTGGAACCTGGTATATCGCTTTGCTAAGCCCAGTCATTATCACACTTTTGATGACTAGAATTTCTGGACCAATGCTAGAAGCCAAGTATAAGGATAGACCACATTATAAGCAATATTTGGAAGAAACGAATGCTTTCATTCCGAAGTTTACATAAACATTAATTAATTGTTGACAATAAATGCACTAATCTAAATAATTCACAATAAGTGATGAATAATAGTTTAATCTATAAGTGCTTGGACTAAAATAACTTACACTTTTATGACTGTATCTTTTTGGTTAATACTTCGTTATTTTTTTCAGCAATAGCTCGGCTATTTCTTTAAAAAACGCCTTGTTTTAACTCAAAAATCTACTTGGTCAAAAAAGTAACTTATTTCTGTCCAAGCACTTAATTAGCTAATAAAAGTGTTTATCTTTGTGCTCGTTTTTGAGCGATCATTCATAAAAACGCCATTATTTTGGAAAAAACAGTAAAACCGTATAGCGAAGAAGGTAGTAAAAAAAGCCAAGTGTCAAACATGTTTGACAAAATTGCTCCATACTATGACTTACTGAATCGTGTATTATCATTAGGTATTGATACGATTTGGCGCAAAAAGGCAATCGACTTACTAAAAGAGGATAATCCGCAACTAATACTAGATGTTGCGACAGGTACTGCTGATGTAGCTATCGAAATGAGTAAACGACTCAATCCTACCAAAATCATAGGTGTTGACATTTCTAAAGAAATGTTGGACGTTGGTCGAAAAAAAATTGAGAAAAAAAACCTCCAAAATATCATCGAACTTAAAGAAGGAGATTCTGAGAATTTACCCTTTGAAGACAATACCTTCGACGCAATTACCGTTGCATTTGGAGTAAGGAATTACGAGAACCTAGAAAAAGGACTTGCCGAAATGCGTAGGGTATTGAAAAAAGATGGCAAGCTCGTTGTACTAGAGTTCTCTAAACCCAAACTTTTTCCGTTCAAACAGCTCTTTAATGCTTATTTTAAGTATATACTGCCAATGATCGGGAGATTTACATCGAAAGATCCTCGTGCATATCAATATTTGTATGAATCTGTGCAAATATTTCCAGAGGGAGAAGCATTTTTAAAATTATTAGAGAAAACCGGTTATAACTCTAGCCAATGTACACCTTTAAGCTTAGGAATTTGTTCTATTTATTTAGGAAAGAAATAATTGCACTCGCCTTACTACTCATTGCTGTAGTTGGCTTGCAGGCGCAATCTCGTAAAGGAAATTATAACTTTTTAGACTTTCAGCAAAAACCCTATTATTTTGGGATTACGCTGGCGTATAATAATTCCGATTTTAATATCTTCCATTCCAAAAATTTTATCCTCAACGATAGTGTCCGTACTGCGGAGTCTGTTACTGGACCTGGATTTAATTTAGGAATCGTGAGTAACCTAAAAATTGGTGATTATTTTGATTTCCGATTTTTGCCGACCCTTTCCTTTGCGGAAAGAAATATTGGCTATGCATCATCTACCGAAACTCGACCATTTAGAACGAGAAAAATAGAATCGGTCTTTGTGGAACTTCCCTTTCATATCCGATATAAATCTGCACCATATAATGATATGCGGCTTTTTGTCATATCTGGAATAAAATACTCATTTGACGTAGCAAGTGATTCGAGAACTCGACAAGCAGATGAATTAGTAAAAATATCTCCTACAGATTTTGCTTTTGAAGCTGGTGCTGGTATTCAGTTCTTTTTCCCCTACTTCATTTTTTCTCCAGAGTTTAAAATGTCGTATGGAATTAGTAATGTCTTAATCTATAATGAAGAAATCGAAGAATCTAATGTAATTGAAAAGATATTGTCTAGAGCATTTACTGTTTCTTTACACTTCGAAGGATAAGCAGATCGTTTCGCTGCAAGACGAGAGCCCCTTTCTTCGAAGCTTTGTTGAAATGATCTCAACTCTCGCAGCAAAACGATCTTTTCAA
>JAHDIP010000205.1:0-6755 GCA_020630735.1 Saprospiraceae bacterium
AAAGGATAATAATGGCTTTCTTGTAATACTTCTAAGTTTTCTCCTTCTGTCTGAATGATACCATCTTGGTTTCGATCAGAGAAGGTGATTCGGCTATTGCCAAGATGATCACTTAGGGTATACTCGTAATGGAATTGATTAGTTGCTTCCTCGTTTGGAACAACTCGACCTTCGTCGTGGTAGATGGCTTCTAGCGTTTCATTACTATATTCTATACCTCCAACGTAATCTTTAACGATTTCAGTATCTCCATCGCGGCTTATCTTTCGGAGTTTGCTGCCTGCGGCATCGTACCACCACTCGATTTCTTTGCCGTCTTCAAATATAACCTTTTTTGGCAAATTTAGGTGATTATAGTCGATAGAAATTCCTTTGTTGGCATCAGAAATTAGATTTCCAGCATTATCGTAACCATATTGCTGTGTTCCTACGTTTTCTTTAGGTTTAAAACCTTCTAATTTTGCTATTGGATCAGCTATCGCATCTTGTACACCCAATAGTCGATTTCCTACATAATTATAGGTCAATTCATCTATGCCGCCCCAATTAAAACCATCTATACAAGGCATCTTTGTTGTTACTCCTCTCCTATTTAGTCCCAATATATTTCCATTGAGATCATAAGCAATCTTGCTTACTGTATAGCGGTTATGCGTAGTTGTTCCTGTAGCTGCACTAATATCTGCATAATGGGCATTCGTCAAGCGATCAAGCTGATCGTATTGGAAACCATAGGCTTGTACTTCTCTACCTCTTGCCTGCCATTTCATACTTGAAATATTTCCGTTACGTTGGGCAGGCGCTTGTAGCATATCATTTGGGGTACTGTAATATAGTTGTAACGCAAATAGATCGTTATGATCGGCATCATTTGCAGAGCCAACTAAGAAAGTTTGATCAGCACTATTCACCACTATTTGTTGCACAATAGTATAGTTCCCTTCTATTTGTGCTAACTCATCTTTCAATACATAAATTTCCGACCCATCACAAAGGATAATACGTATGAGTTTTGTCGGATATTCAATCGCTTCAAGGTCTATTACTTCTTCTTGATTCATCAAATTTGCTACAGATTGCTGTTGTTTTAGTGCAATCCCCTCCGTACAAGATGGAGTCTCTGTATTACAATCATTTATTTCATCACAAATAAGTTCAAATGTTACATTTAATGTTGCTGAGACTAGACGCCATCCATTCGTCTCTACAACATTAAGCATATTCATTTCCATATTAAATATTTGTTCAAAACTAGGAATACTATCAGGTGTTAGTGTATGTAAACAGGCACGAGGTACTTCAACGCTCAACTGACCATCATTTAACAAGATATCTTGACTACCATCATTTAGTGAAAAACTTGGTGCCGTAAAGGTTCTTCCTGGTTCCTTATCTACAATGATATCGACACTATAACTTACCACCTTAATTTCATCTAAAATTGAAGTATCAAGAGGCAAACTAAGATTCCAATTATTTATAAATAAACTATCCTCAGGGTTATATTGATATATTACTCTTTGAATAAGAACTTCTTCTCCACATTGTGGTTTGCCACTCGTCGAAGATGAACTAAATGTAATCTTGCGATCCGAAGTACGTAAGGATAAAACTTCTTCCACACTTGCTTCGACAATGACGTTATCATTATTAATTTCTAATAATTGATCTAAAGAAGTAATTTCCTTGCTATGCAATACTTCGTATGATCCGATGATCAAAGGAAGCTCATCGTACAATACTATTTTTTCTGCACCTGCGCTAAGACGCACTTGATAGAGCGATGAAGGGAATGTTAAAGTTTCTGTTATTATGATTGCTGCACTTTCTCTTAGCAATTCGATACTACGTTGTTGATCTTCTTGAGAGGTTTCTGACAAATCAATATCGGTCAAAATATCTCCACGGGTACAAGGTCCTTTTTGCCATGAAGTTACACCTGCCTTTTCAGCAAAACATTGATTCATATATGTCTTTCGATCACAACCACAAACTTGTTCTACCAAATCGCCACAGGTCTTTTCAGGTTCTATTCGTGCTTCATCAATACAAGATGCGCAATCCGAATAACAATTAACGTTTAAGTCGTCTTCTTCAAAACGTATATCCAATAGCTCTTGTAAAGTAATCTCTTTTGTACCACATGGATTTTGAACAGTTGTTCCTCCTCCCTCATAAGCATCACATCCATCTTTCATGGAAATTGTATTTCCGTTCAAGCCCACTTCGTTGATATGTGTCAACCAGCCTCTAATGTTGTATTTGTAATCAATAGATTGTAAATAACTATTCCCGAATTTATTTAGATTTTTTTCGATTAATTCATCTCTATAATTATAGCCTAAATGGCTGAGTAAAATTTCATTCGACGAACCATTGACACTATGATAAGTTTCTTTAAGTCGAGCAACATGATCGTATTGATAACGTTGGGCAATAGATAAATTTTCATGCCCTGCATGCGTTCTTGATGTCGATTCAATGCGATTGGTAGCACCTACATAGGCTGTTGTCATATCATCTGAACCAATATGACTTGCACTGTTCGTGCCAATAACCCGACCGAAATCATCGTAACTAAATGTGGTTGTCAACGGACTATTATTTGCTAAGTTATTAACTGTTGATGAAGCAATTTGTCCGATTGAAGCACCTGGTGCAGTATCGTAAGTAGTCGAACTAATTACGGTGCCGCCTAATTTTGATTCGGTCGGACGACCATATTCATCATACTTGTTAGTAATGATATTTCCATTTGGGTCTTTGGTTTCTACAATTTCGTCTCGATTGTTATAGGTATATTTTGTTTTGGTTAATGTGCCTGGTATTTTTTTATTCTTCAGTCGATTGCGTTTATCATAAGTATAAAAATAACAGTGCTCATCGTCTTCAAAACTCTCAGCTTCTGGACTAGCTACTCGTTCTAAATTGCCTCGATCATCATAACCATAATAGGTATCTACTGTTTCTCCGTTTTTGGTATACTTACGAGTAAGGATTAAGCGACCTATTTTATCTTTGAAGGTAGACGTAGTATTCCCATTCTCATCTGTTTGATCTACTTTATAAAGGCTTCCTGAAGGATACACGCCTGATGGATATTTTTTGACTTGATCAGCGGAACTGTTTGCTCCATACCCTGTTTTTACTTTACTAAAATCAGGTTGCACTTGAGTAATCACACGATTAAGCGGAGAGGCTTCGTACATGTTTGTTACATTCGGTCCAGTAGGATCTACATATGCTCCAGACGAACCACCTTCGATAGGTAGGTAGGATTTATGTACTCTTCCGAAAGCATCGTAAGTCATCGCATTGATGACATCTTTGTGGTCTGGAGAATAAGCTTGAGCAACACTTTGCATTTCTCTACCAAGCCCATCTATGTATTGAAAGCTTGTAAGATTATTTTCACTCGTAAATACTTTGATATAGTTGGGACTACCTCCGTTTTGAAGCTCATAAGCATAATCATAGGTCATAAATAAACCACCATCTCGACTAGAACTTTCTTTTAAGCGCTGAAATCCGTCATATTTGAATTCACTTTTTTGTCCATTATTATCGGTTGTATTTTTGAGCAAACGGCTGTTTTCAAAATATTCAAAATTCCATTCCCAATCAATATAATTTCGCTTAGTGAGCAGATCGTTTTCCCAAGTCAGATATTCTGGATCAAAAAAGCGTTTAACGTAAAACTATGTCAAATCACTTTAGACACATTAAAAGCAATTAATATACCAAAAATTAGCTTTCAATTATAGGAAAATAGAATGCTCAGCCTCTGCGATGAAAAACAATTTCTTTTCGTAATAATTTGTAAATAGATGAGTAGCAATGAATATTTTTTGATGCTCTTCGAACAGCAAAAAACGTCTTTTTCTCTTGTGTCGCAAACACACAGAAATAATTCCTACCAGCCATAGATTGAAAGAAACGAAGTATATTTTATCGCTTTACGCACGAACGATGGGAGTAGGCGCGACGCTAGGAGCGAGACCGCAGGGCCGACCAAGGGGAGCTACGGACAGCGTGGCCGATAGGCGTGCACAAAAGAAACAAAAAACACTCTTCATCAAAGGCTTCTTTCTAATTGAAAAATAGTACTTTTGCATTTTTAAAAATAGAAAACATCTAAAATAATGATACGAGCAAATGATCCATCTTTAACATCTTGGCTAACGGTAGCAGCCGATAGTGATTTCCCTATTCAGAATTTGCCTTTTGGAGTATTTAAAACAAAAGGTAAGGCACCCAGAGTTTGTACGGCTTTAGGTGATCAGATCGTTGATTTATTGGCTTTGCACCAATTAGAATATTTCTTTGATTTGGATATTGATGCTTCGGTTTTTGACAATGCATATATCAATGATTTTATGGCTTTGGGAAAGGAAAAGAATAGAGCAGTGAGAGATCGCCTATCGGATTTGCTACGTGCTGATAGTCATTTTGATGCGAAAGATAAGGCTGGTGCTTTTATGCTTAATATGTCGGATGTCGAATTGATGTTGCCAGTAAAAGTGGGTGACTATACTGACTTTTATTCGAGTATCGAGCATGCCACTAATTTAGGGTGTTTGTTCCGTGATCCAGAAAATGCATTGTTACCAAATTGGAGGCATATCCCTGTAGGTTATCATGGTAGAGCTTCTTCTATTGTGGTGTCAGGTACACCAATTCATCGCCCAAAAGGACAGCAAATGCCTGCCGATGCAACCAGTCCTGTTTATGGTCCGTGTAAGTTATTGGACTTTGAATTGGAAGTGGCATTCGTCGTTGGGCAAGCAACTAAATTGGGTGAATCGGTTTCGACAGCTAATGCAGAGGATCATATCTTTGGTCTGGTCTTATTCAATGATTGGTCGGCTCGTGATATTCAAAAATGGGAGTATGTACCATTAGGTCCTTTCTTGGGGAAAAGCTTTGCTTCTACTATTTCTCCTTGGGTGGTTACGCTTGATGCACTCGAACATTTTAGAGTGGAAAGTCCAAAACAAGAACCTGCTGTACTTCCTTATTTAGTTTCTGAAGGTAAACGAAATATTGATATTAACTTAGAAGTTATAATAGAAACAGAAAAAGGAGAAGCAAAAACTGTTTCTGAATCGAACTTCAAATATATGTATTGGAATATGTCGCAGCAATTGGCACACCATACCGTTAATGGTTGTAACTTAAATGTTGGAGACATGTGTGCTTCGGGTACGATTAGTGGAAAAGAGGTAGGTTCGTATGGATCAATGTTGGAAATCACTTGGAAAGGAACTAAGCCTGTGACGATGCCTGATGGCAGCGAGCGTAAGTTCATCAAAGATGGCGACTCTGTCGTAATGAAAGGTTTTTGCAAAAAAGACGGTCTACGCATTGGCTTTGGTGAAACACGTGGTAAGGTCTTACCTGCAGTATAAGTTTATAAATTATCTTTAAAACATGCTCTTAAAAGGCTATATTAAAAGCTTACGAAAGTTTCGATACCTTCATCGTTATGCGGGGCTATTTATAGCTAGTTTATTGTTTATAAGTGCTATCACTGGTATCTTATTGGCTTTAAAAAAGGATGTCGATATCATACAAGCACCTACTCAAAAAGGACAGAGCAAAAATATGGCTGAATGGAAGCCTTTATATGAACTCTCTGCTCTTGCTGAACAAGCGCTTCACCAAAAACACCCCGAACAGGTTGGAAATAAAGTCGATCGTTTGGACGCTCGCCCATCCAAAGGGGTTGTAAAAGTGCTTTTTGACAAAGGCTATTGGGAAGTACAAATTGATGCGCAAAGTGGTGTTGTAAAATCAATCTCTCGACGACATTCGGATTGGATAGAAGCAATTCACGATGGTTCTATCATTAGTCATATCTTCAAACTCATTTCGATGCATATTTTGGGGATTGGCGTGTTGTTTATTATACTATCTGGCTTGTGGTTGTGGCTGGGGCCTAAACGAATAAAAGCAATTAAACGTAAGAGAAGAAAAAAAATTGATTGATTTTAATTTACCTTATCTGTTGCTGAAATAATTACTCCAAAATTTCCATCCAGTTCTTCTCGTTTCAGTGAGGGAATGTAAGCTCTAGAAACAAAGCCATCTAAATACAAAGCATTTTTGCAGCCCAATCTTTCTTTAAAGAGCATTGCAAAGTCATAAAGATTGACGACCTTATCGGAGATAGCAAAAACAACTTTTCCTGCCGCATTGATGCCTACTCCATTTCTAATGTGTAAATTTTTAGAGCCTTCTACAAATACAGGATGCAGTTTGTCATCGATAACTAACATGGGACCAGATTGTGTGGCAAAAGTTGGATTGAGTTTTTTAGCGATATACTGTTTTGTAGTCAATACTCCTACTCTATCTTTTTCTAGATAAAAAACGCCATTGGGTTGTAAATAAAAATTGCCATAAGCTTCTTGTACCGTATCTAATGGTGTAATGGTCTTTCCATCTTCGATGTACAAACCTTGAGGCGTTCCGTCTTTGAGGTACATGCCTCCATTCATGGCAAAAAGCATGGTTTGATTCTTTTCTTGCAATACATTTTTTAGATTCGAAATGCTTCGGTATTTTTTGCCTTGAGCATCGGCAAGATGAAAACGAATATTGGTTTCGTTTGGTTCTATGGTAACGACATCAAATATTTGATTTCGAAAGGTGACTTTTTCGGATTGGAGTGTTGCTTTCGGAATAGATGGAACCGAAGAAGAACAGGCTAAACTTAGAACAAATAGGAAAAGAAAAATTCGTAGTAACATATG
>JAHDIP010000205.1:6855-11269 GCA_020630735.1 Saprospiraceae bacterium
TTAAACTCTTTCGATAATCATAGATGAAGCACCACCTCCGCCGTTGCAAATAGCAGCTAAACCTACTTTTGCTTTTTTCTGTTGTAAGACATTCGCTAAAGTAACTACAATACGAGAACCAGAGTTACCTAGTGGATGACCTAAAGAACAAGCGCCACCAAACACATTCACTTTATCTTCTTTCAATCGCATCGTTTTATTGAAGGCCATAGTTACAGCAGCAAAGGCTTCATTTACTTCGAAGTAATCAATATCCGTCTTCTTCATACCTGCTTGCTTCAATGCTTTTTTGGCAGCCAAAGGAGGAGCAGTAGTAAACCACTCTGGTTCGTGAGCTGCATCAGCAAAAGAAACGATACGAGCAATTGGTTTTAGTTTTAATTTTTTAACCACTTCTTCGCTTGCTAATACTAAAGCAGAAGCACCATCATTAATCGTTGATGCATTAGCCGCAGTAACTGTTCCTTCTTTTGTAAATGCTGGACGTAAGTTTGGTACTTTATTAAAATCTACTCGCTTGTATTCTTCATCGACATCTACTACGATAGGTTCTCCTCTACGTTGTGGAACAGGTACACCTACGATTTCGTTTTGAAAGTAGCCTTCATCGGTTGCAGCTGCAGAACGCTGGTACGATTGGATAGCATAAGCATCTTGTTGCTCCCGTGTAAAACCAAATTTTTCAGCCGTTGCATCAGCACAAATTCCCATTGCCATTTGACCATAGGCATCGGTCAAACCATCTTTTTGCAAACCATCTACCACTTTACCATGACCAAATTTTTGTCCCCATCTTGCTTTATCTAAATAGAATGGGATATTTGACATACTCTCCATTCCACCAGCTACTACCACATCATTATGACCAAGCATAATAGACTGCGCTCCTAGCATAATTGATTTCATTCCAGAAGAACAAACTTTATTTACTGTCGTACAAGGCACTTTTTGACTGATACCTGCCGCTAATGCAGCTTGACGTGCAGGTGCTTGACCAAGATTGGCAGAGCATACATTTCCCATAAATACTTCATCTACTTTCGCCGCTTTTACTTTTCCTCTTTTCAATGCTCCTTCTATTGCTACCTTTCCTAAATCAACTGCAGATAGTTTTGCAAAGGCACCACCAAAACTTCCCATTGGCGTTCGTACGGCCGAAACGATATATACTTTTTTCATAAATCTATTATTAGTTTTTAGTTTAACATTATTGAAACAAAAAAGTCATTGAGCTAATGATTTATAACTAAACGTTTATAATCCTTTTAAGTTTTATTTTAGAAAAATCAAATAGGTTGCAAAAATAAGATTAATTTTAGACTTTATCTCAAAATAGTTTTAGGAAGCCGATTCATATGTTTATTTTTTTTAGTATTGTCAGCTTTAGTTGATACTTGTTATGTTTCCAAGCTAAAGTATGGGATACTTTTCTTCTGACAAAATCAAATCTGCTATGGTTGATTTGGTTTAGTTTTAACAAAGGATGTATCATGGAGATGAATGTCATCAACTTAAGAGATTTTTTGCGTAAGCATTCATATCTTAAGTTAAAAATTCGGAGCAATGGTTTTGACATTTGCCTTTGGCGAGTTACTTAATTGTTATGCACCGAATTATAGTTTCATTACACTAATGTTGATGACATTCATCTGAGAGATACGCCCTTTGTTTTCCTCATTTACCAATCATACCCTTCTGTATCAATATACTTTAATATACCTACTGGTATTCAGTTTAAGGATCATCATTGGTAGCTACCCTTTGATCCTCAGTAGCTTTAATCGTTTGGTAATCCCAAAACCACTTTGGTTTCAGTATAAACAAAAGATCGCAAGTTAGTTGACAATTAAAATAAAACATTTAAGGTATCTTTGGAACATTATTAAAACAACCCAATTTATGCGAATCATAATTACATTTTTAATTGTTTGCCTATCTTTTTCTATTTGGGCACAAAGTCTTTCTCCTAAATATTCTAGAGTTAAAGTTTTTTTTGGTGAAAAAAATATTGTTGACTTAGCCCGTTTGGGTGTAGAAGTTGATCACGGACATCTCGTAAGAAATAAGTATATCATCAATGCTTATTCTGAATTTGAAATTCAGCAAATTGAAGCAGCAGGTTTCCATTATGAAATATTAATCGACGATCTCAAAGCACACATCTTAGCCCAAAACGAACATCATCATGACCACGACCATGGGCACATAGATAGTCGTGATGGTGTTTGTGATGAAGCTGGAGGTCCCGATTTAACCGATTTCGAAACACCTGAAAATTTTGAATTGGGTTCAATGGCTGGTTTTTATACTTATCAAGAAATGCTAGATATTCTAGACGATATGGTGGCGCAATATCCTAATCTGATTTCTGCTCGCACTCCTATTGATAATATCCAAACACACGAAGGACGATCAATTTATTGGCTTCGCATTTCTGACAATCCTACAATTGATGAAAATGAGCCAGAGGTTTTTTATAATGCCTTGCACCATGCAAGAGAACCTGCCAGCCTTACACAGTTGATCTTGTATATGTGGTACTTGTTGGAAAATTATGAAACAGATGAGGAAGTAAAATATTTGGTAGATAACACAGCAATGTACTTTGTTCCATGTGTCAATCCTGATGGTTATATTTATAATGAATTGACTGACCCTAATGGTGGTGGCTTTTGGAGAAAAAATAGACGTAATAATAATGATGGCACTTTCGGTGTTGACCTCAACAGAAACTACGATTACGAATGGGGCATAGATGACAATGGTTCTTCACCGAATACAGACTCTGATACCTACCGTGGACCAGAAGGGTTTTCAGAACCTGAGACACAAGCCTTAAGAGATTTTTGTAATGAACATGAATTTAAAATAACGCTTAATTACCACTCGTTTGGAAATCTATTAATTTATCCTTGGGGATTTGATGACCAACTGACTGAAGATTCTACGACCTTCAGAGGCTTAAGTGAAGCCATGACCCGTGAAAATAATTACTTCGCAGGAACGGGATCGGAAACAGTAGGCTATGCCGTAAACGGCACTTCGGATGATTGGATGTATGGAGCTGATACGAAGCCTCCTATTTTCTCTATGACACCAGAAGTTGGTCCTCAATCATTTGGCTTTTGGCCTCCAATGGATGAAATCGAAAATATTTGTAAAGCCACCTTATTACAAAACCTGACAACAGCACATTTAATTTTAAACTTTGGTTTAGCTACTGATTTGACGGATGACAACTTCACAGAAACAAATACAGAATTTTCGTACGAACTTAAGCGCTATGGTTTGGCTGATGGTGTCCTTACGGTTTCGATAAGTCCTGAAAGTGCAAATATCATTTCTGTAGGTGCAGCTGACATTTACAATCTCCTTCCTTACGAAATTGCAAATGGAAATATTCCATTAACACTTGACCCCACTATTTTACCTGGTGATGAAATCATTTTTACGCTTTTAGTTGATAATGGCTTATATACAAGCTCTGAGACGATTACCAAAACATATGCTGGGGCTGTTAGTGGTCTAGAGATCACTAGTTTAGAAGACGATGCAGGCAGTTTGTCGAATTGGGATGTTGCTTCTAATTGGGGAATCACTACCAACCAATATGTTTCTGCTCCTAGTAGTATTACCGATTCGCCTTCTGGCAATTATGATAATAACTCTTATGATATTATCACTTTAGCTAATCCAGTTTCATTGGTAAATGCCTTGGATGCAAAATTAAATTTTTGGGCAAAATGGGAAACGGAAGATTACTACGATTATGCTCAAATACTCTTGTCTTCTGATAATGTAACCTTTACACCTGCTTGTGGACTCTATACAGTAGATGGAAGTCCAGAACAAGATTTTGATCAACCTGTTTACGAAGCCAATCAAGAGGAATGGGTTGAAGAAGAAATTGACCTTTCTGATTACCTAGGTGGCGATCTCTGGATTCGCTTTGCAATGGTTTCTGATGGTTTTGTCAGACGTGATGGTTTTTATTTTGATGATTTGGTGGTTACTCAAACAGTTGATGAAGTACTTTCTAAACAGACAATTGATTCTAATAACTTTACCTTAAGTCAAAACAGTCCGAATCCTGCTAGTGATTTTACACAAGTCCAATTCTCAACAAATCAAGTTTTTCAAAGCGCTCGTTTAGTTGTCTACAATTCTTTGGGGCAAGTACAGCATAAACAAGCAATTCGCTCTAAAGAAGAAACCATTACAGTTGATACTAAAAACTGGAATGCTGGGCTTTATTTTTATCAGCTTGTAGTGGATGGTCTGCAAACGAATAGTCAGCGAATGGTAGTGGTGAAGTAAAAAAACGAAAGTATTGCATAATGCAATACTTTGGCCTTATCGTCGTCTTTGCCGCAAGAGCAGGCAAGAGCTAATGTCAGGGTACAAAGGAGGAGGA
>JAHDIP010000206.1 GCA_020630735.1 Saprospiraceae bacterium
TAATAAAATAGCCATTAATAAATTCTAAAACTAAATTCAAACAACTTCTAAGATAACTTCCATTAAAATTAGTAATTTTGCACCCATAAACGACAGGGTCACCAATTATGCAAGGTCTTGTCTAATTCCAAAAGACTATCTACCTATTATTAATCAAACAATATTTTAAAAAATGTCAACTACTGCTGTAAAATTCCGTCCAGGTGTTCTTTGGGGAGATGAAGTAACAGAGTTACTCAACTATGCCAACGAAAATGATTTTGCCTTACCTGCTGTAAATGTTGTAGGAACTAACTCTGTAAATGCTGTTTTAGAAACGGCTAGAGAAGTAAATTCTCCTGTAATGATTCAATTTTCAAATGGCGGCGCTTGTTTTTTTGCTGGAAAAGGATTATCAAACGAAAATCAGAAAGCTGCTATACTTGGTGGTATTTCAGGAGCTATGCATGTGCATGCAATGGCAAAAGCTTATGGTGTACCAGTCGTCTTGCACACCGATCACTGTGCAAAAAAACTATTGCCTTGGATAGATGGATTGATTTCTGCTGGAGAACGGTTTTTTGAAACAAGAGGATACCCATTATATAGTTCTCACATGCTTGATTTGTCGGAAGAACCTATCGAGGAAAATATTGAAATTTGCAAAAAGTTTTTGGAGCGAATGGATAAAATAGGTATGACACTTGAAATTGAACTTGGTGTAACTGGTGGTGAAGAAGATGGTGTAGATAATACCGATGTGGATAGCTCTCGTTTATATACTCAACCAGATGAAGTTGCTTATGCTTACGAAGAATTGAGTAAAGTAAGTAATCGTTTTACGGTGGCTGCTGCTTTTGGTAATGTACATGGTGTATACAAACCTGGTAATGTTGAATTGAAACCGATCATCTTGAAAAATTCTCAAGATCACGTACAAGAAAAATTTGGTACTGGACCTCGCCCGATCAATTTTGTATTCCATGGTGGTTCTGGTTCTTCAAGAGAAGAAATTAGAGAAGCAATAGAGTATGGTGCAATCAAGATGAATATAGACACAGATATGCAGTGGGCATTTTGGGATGGCGTAAGAGGATACTACGAAGAGAAGAAAGATTACCTTCAAGGTCAAATCGGAAATCCTGATGGTGACGATAAGCCAAATAAGAAAAATTACGATCCTCGAAAATGGTTACGTGTGGCGGAAGGGACATTTGTTGAGCGTTTGAAGTTAGCTTTCGAAGATTTAAATTGTATCAACCGTAATGGATAAGATCTAAAAAAATAGATTATTAATATTGCTATATAAAAAGCCCTGCTGCATAAGTAGTAGGGCTTTTTTTGTGATGTCGTATTAAAAGAGAAAAGCCGAACGTTGCTCAAGACGTTCGGCTTTTAAAATGCTCTTTATTAACTTAAAACTAACCTTAAAATATGATTATCAGAACCTGCTCAAGGGTTCATCTAAATCGTTCGAATTGTTGATATGTTCGCTGATTGTAACACAAAGATACAAACAAAATTTTAAAAAGCAAATTTTAGATAAAAAAAAGATAGTTAAAACAAATAAAAGTTTGAATTGGTAGTTAGTTTTGTCTCTAAAAAGAATAAAATTCGCAAAAACGTTGTTTATATGTTTTTTTTTAAAGTGTTTTTGAATTTTGCAAAATATAATTATTTATTAATCCTCTATTCGGAATATAATTTTATGCTCAAAATCGCTGTGTTTTTCAAACCCAATAGATTGGTTCTTTTACAAGTTAATTTTTGTCACTTTTATTCTTGAATACAGGGTTGTTTAGTGACTACTAGCCTCAAACATTTATGTTTTTTCGAGAAAGCACGTCAGGAATAAGTGAATTAAACGACTCTGCCAATCTGTTTAGCCAACTCACCTCTGATTTTATTGAGGTGCATTTGTATTTTTAGGCATTTCATATATTCTTTTTCATCTTGAGCATGTTCCAAAAGTTTTTGTTTATTCTTATCAATCATTTTATTGAGTTTTTTCATCTTGAAGAGTAAGACACTGCCTTTGCTATCTTTATTGAAGTTTTGTTCAGGTTCTTTTTGATTGAGTAATACGCCATGCATTTCTTTCCAGTTGGGGCTAAACTCAAATTGAGAAGTAGAGAGGTCTACTGCTAGGGTTCTTATTTTTTCATCCTGATGATTGACAAAGTAAGAAAGTTGGATGGTTTTTTTATCTGCTAATAGTTGGAGGCATTCTTTTACAATACTTTCGTAAAATGGGTTATCAAATTCGTCGATTACATCCTGAATATTGCTAAGAATAAAATGTGCAACCGTTATGTTTTCGTCTTTATCGAATATCTTATCCCCAAAATTCATAAGTAACATAAGTATGTATCGTTCCTGATACTCATCACCTATTGCTTTTTTCTTTCTTGGCGTATCTTTGGGTTCAATTGTAGGTGTGCCCCGTTCATCTGGCCAATCATCTTCACCTTGCCAAGGTTCATTTTCTGTCGTTGGAAAATCATCATTAGCCGAAGGAAAAGAACCATCATTATTTTTACGAGAAGTCTCTGGTTTATTTCTTTTATAATTTTCACGAGCTCGTTCACGTTCTTTAGCCTGTTCTTTTTTTCGATTTTGTTCGATGATCATGCTATTTGTTGCATTGATCAAAACTTTTTCTTCAACACCAACAAGGTTTGCACATTCTTTAATGAATAAAGAACGCTTTAAATTGTCGGGTACTCTAGCAATACTTGCTACAATATCTTTGATAACATTCGACGTTTTTACAGGATCGCCTGCCGCTTCTTCGAGTAATAGTTTTGTTTTAAATAAAATAAAATCATTGGCTTCTTTGTCGATATATTCTTTAAAAGCAGTTGTTCCAATATTCTTGAGGTGTGAATCTGGATCTTCTCCAGTAGGCAATAAGACAACACGGACATTCATGTCTTGTTCTAGTACCAAATCCAAACCACGTAAGGCTGCTTTTACTCCAGCAGTATCACCATCATACAAAATTTTTATATTCGGTGTATTCCGTTTGATGAGTCGGATTTGATCTACTGTTAGTGAGGTACCAGAAGACGCAACAACATTTTCGATACCTGCTTGGTGCAACGAAATGACATCCGTATAGCCTTCTACTAAGATACATTCATCTAGCTGACGTATTGCTTTTTTTGCAAAATAAGCACCGTATAAAGATTTACTTTTGTTGTAAATGCTAGAGTCGGGCGAATTGACATACTTTGGAGCTTTTACATTTTTTACTAGAATACGACCTCCAAAGCCTATCACTTTTCCTGTAAGATTATGGATACTAAACATGACTCGATCTCTAAAAAAATCTCGATCATATTGAGAAGTAAGACCCAAATCTTTTAACGTATCAACTTTGTATCCATCATTAATAGCTTTAAGTGTAAATGCATCTTTTTGAGAAGGCGCATAACCCAATCCAAATTTTTTAATTGTTTCTTCCCTAAATCCTCTTTCTTTAAAATAATTAAGTCCTACACTTTTTCCTTTATCTGTATTCATCAATTGATCATGGAAAAAATCTTTAGCATATTGGTTAACGATAAAAAGGCTCGCATGCAATTGTTGAGCTTCGATGGCTTCTTTTGAAGGTTTAATTTCTTCTATCTCAATATTATATCGTTCGGCTAAATGTCTTAATGCTTCAGGGAAAGTGAAGCCATCATGTTCCATTAAAAACTGTACAGGGTTGCCTCCTTTACCACAACCAAAACATTTAAAAATATTTTTGGTAGGAGAAACCGTAAAAGAGGGAGTCTTCTCATTATGAAAAGGGCAAAGCCCTAGCATATTTGCCCCTCTTTTTTTTAAGGTCACATATTGCTCGACAATATCTTCGATTTTAGCTGTATCTAATATTTCTTGTACTGTCTGTTGAGGAATCATCTATGTTTAATTTGAAAGTCTAAAACTTATGCAAGATACATAAGAGTATGTTGAAATAGAAGATATTGCTCTCAAAACTAATTCTTTTAAGTAATGGGTGAGAATCAGAACTGTATTTTATCAATGAAACTTTGGGTAAGACTATTGGAGTTCTTTGTACCACAGATAAGAAGAGTGCTGCTAAAAAGATATAAGAGCTATACCAATGTGTTATAGGAAAGGAAATTAGCAAGGCAATTTGTTTAACTCAGATATTCGTAAAAGCATCGCTAATTCTTCGATATAGTAGGAGCTTTTGCTTCACAACAGTTACAATTTGAATCATCACAATCAGTTAGACCATTCAAGTCGTCATCAATACCGTTATCACATATTTCTGGACAAGCAATTAAATTAAAGTATTGACAACATTGATCTGATGTTCCGCATGCATTATCAACAGTCAAGCAAACTTCATAACAACCTATTGCAATTCCTGTCATATCAACCTCTATTGATTCTGTATTACTTCCTGCTATAATTGTAGTTCCTAATGGTGTACTCCAATTATAATTTGTTGCACTTGGAATAGAGTTTACCTCAAAAGCTATATCATTTGATATACATAGATCTGGTGCATTGGTATAATGAACCCTAATTTGGATGAAATCTATATCAGCTAAAGCTTGATTACTTGATGGACTTCCTGAACCTCCTTCAGCTACAGCTTGGATACGTATTCCAAAACTAGGATCATTTATATCAGCTAATGTCCAAGATGCAGACCAAGTATCTGAGCCTCCACCATAAGTAGAAGTAGCATCTGTAGCGGACCAAGGCGTAGAAATGGCAGCTTTGTTTTGTGTGCTTGAACCAAGTGGGTGCAGAAGTTGAACTACATTATCATATACTTGTTTTGTTCCACCTTTCCATTTTTTTTCAATTAGAACTTCTATCCCTTTAATACTTGCGCCACATGGAATATTAAAATTAAAATCAGTAACGTCAAGGTATTCTGATAAAGTAGATTTATTTAGAGTAACCGTTGTATAAACATTATCGGAAGTTTGTGCCCCTCCTAAATTGGACCATGCATAATCGCCTCCTCCGCTATTGATTTCGGATACTCCACTGCTGATTTCGCTTCCAGGCATAGAAACTTGTGAAATTAACACAGGACAAGGATTAGGTATTACATCAAGCATTTCAATAGTGATACAGGAAGGTATGCTTGATCCGCAAAAATTATTAGCACTTACACAAATATCTCCACTGGAGTTCCCAGCATCAACATTAAGACTAGTTGTGCCCTGTCCAGAATTAATAGTCCATCCGCTAGGTACAGTCCAAGTATAAGAACTTGCTCCTGCTACTGGAGTAATACTATATACATTACTAATTTGATTTGTACAAATTGCATCTGCTCCACTAATAATTGGTATAGATGTAAGCACATTTTCTGGATCTACGTTAAGACAGTTTTGACTACTAGCTCCACATAAATTATCTGCAGTTACACATACATCTCCAGTAGAAGCTCCAACAATAACATTTATAGTCGTTGTTCCTTGACCAC
This sequence comes from Saprospiraceae bacterium, assembly GCA_020630735.1. GTDB lineage: Bacteria > Bacteroidota > Bacteroidia > Chitinophagales > Saprospiraceae > JAHDIP01. Next base: position 5,444 of record JAHDIP010000206.1, read on the forward strand.
TACTTATTGTCCAATCTGCAGGAATAGTCCAAGTATAAGAGCTGGCTCCACTTACTGTTGTTATGGAATAACTTTGTGAAGATCCTTCGCATGGAGTAAGAGGTCCAGAAATAGTTACTGGAGAAGTTGGAATATCAATTACTGAAACAGCATAGGAAATAGTACTTGTACAATTCGAAGAAGAGGTCAGTTGAAGATTTATAGTTTTACTACCAAGAGATGTCCATGTAAAACTAGTACTACTACCATTTGGTGTTGATGGTGTTCCATCTGCAGAAGTCCAGAGATAAGAGCACCCATTACAATTTGACAAACCAGTTACAGAAAAAGCAGCTGTACTTTGGTTTGTACAGGCATTTGTAGAACCACTGATAGCACCTGTAGGAACAGGTGTTTCACTTATGACAATTGGATTGCTATCCGATTCGAAAGGACAAGTATTATCGCAATTTCTTACCCATATAGTATAAGAGCCTTGTGCTAATGAGTTAAAATTTCCTCCATTGCTGTACCAGTTACCATTTAGTCCATCAGTACTATTAATACTATACTCAATACAACCATTTCCCCCAGAAGCCAAGATTGTAATCGTTCCATCATCTGCCCCAGGGCAGGTAGAATCTGTAGAAGTTACGCTATTTATTAATGGTGTAAATGGAGACGTAATTGAAACAGAACCTGTAAATGGTGTAGGACAAGAACCATTATCATTTCTAACATAAATTTGATAGTTTCCTTCTGAAAGATTGGTAAATAGATTGGAGCTTTGCCAGTTTAAGCCATTATCAATACTATATTCCAATGACAAGCCAACCGAACTAGAAGCAGTTATTGTTATAGAGCCGTCATTTGCAGAACAACTTGATAATGTCGTAGTACTTACGTTGGAAACATCAGGAGTAGGATCATCCAAAATATAAAGTGCATCAAAAAAAGGACAACTACCGTCTCCATTTCTGATCCATATATTATAGTTTCCTGGAGATAAATTGGTGAATTGATTCGAATCACTCCAGCTTAAACCATTGTCAATACTATATTGGTAACCTGTATCATTTCCTCCAGTTCCAGTGATTGTAACGGCTCCGTTTGAAGGAGAACAAGCATCAGGCTGATCCACTTCTACGGAGACAACATTGGGTGTTCCTACAAAAACGTGAACAGTGTCTACTCCTCTACATCCACCACCATCATCAGTATATAAAATATAACTTGTATTCATAGTTGGAGAAACTTCCAAGGTTCCGTAGTCTCTAAAGTTAGGATTCCCATTCTCTTTTATTACTCCTGAACTGATTATATTTCCATTGATATCTGTCCAGGTATAAGTATTATCGCTATTCGTAACGGGAGATGCTCCTATAGTTATTGTACTATTTCCACAAAGTAATATATCGTTTCCAGCATTTGCATCTGGTACTAAAGGATCTGTTGTTAGGGTTATTTGATCTGAAACAGTACAGCCCATTTGATCTGTAATTGTTACTTCATAGGTGGTAGTAGTACCAACTGTAGTAGTTGGATTTCCAATATTAGGATTATCTAATGATGTAGAAGGAGACCAATCAAAGTTATAAGGTTCGCCATTCCCCCCTTGGAAGATAGGATTAAAAGTATACTGTTCATTAGTACAAACTTGTGTATTTGGTCCTGCATCTATCGTTAGGAAGGAAGTGTTAACGAGTACTAAGTCTTGACTTACACAAGCCCCATTTATAATTTGATATTCGAAGATATAAGTCGAGTTGTCTGAAGAACCAGTATAGGTTGTATTTTCGGTACTAGTAGAAGAGAATGCTCCTGCTACTGGACCACTTTGCTTATCCCATGACAATAAACTTCCAGGAGGACCTGAATTTCCGTTTAATGTGATAGTTGACATACAGGCAATTGGGGCAGCAGTAGCTATGGCTTCTGTATACTCCCAGATCGTAAAGCTAGTAGAAACATTACTGTTACATCCTGTAGATGAAATACTGTATTCAAAAGAATAATTGCCAGGTATCAAATCAGTAAGCATTATTATAGTGCCTGAAGGATTAATATTTTGTATAGTAATAGAAGGTCCTGCAGTTTGAGTCCATAGACCAATTCCAATGCCAGTAGGTGATGAACCTTCTAATATAAAAGATTGTTCATTAATACAAATATCTTCTCCTCCTTGGATGATAGTTGCAGGTCCAATATTTGAAATAAGTAAGGTGTCTTGTAATATACATTCTGCATTAGGGGGGGATGAAATTACATTCCAAGTCATTACTATTTCTCCCTCAGTCATATTTTGTAAGCTTGCATTTGGGTCGTATATATCAGATAAAGAAAGATTCATAACTGTTCCATCAGCATTCGTAGCTGATAGAATATTCCAATATGCTCCTGGAATAGCATTAGCAGATAAAGTCGTTGAAGAACTATTGCATAATTCTTGATTAGGACCAACAATAGGTATTCCATCTAGATCTGAAACATAAACTGTAACATCGTCATAGCCTGAAGCACAGCTAGCAAAGCCACGATGTAATCTAAAAACATAAGTACCTACAAATGAAAAAACAACAGCAGTATTTAAATCGGTAGGATCTATAATTTGAACACCAGGGGGGCCGCTTCTTTTCTCCCAGTATTGCCCTGAATAATATCCTGAAGTGTTATCAGGACCAATCAAATTTCCTGTTAAACCACAGATATATTGTGGTTCTGGAGCATTTACTGTAGATGAAATATTACTAACGATTAAAGTATCTCTGGTAGTAGCACATGCATTGGAAACAGCCCATTCAAAACTATAATTACCATAGTCTAGAGGTCCAACGGAAGTACTCGTGTTATTAGGGTCGGTAATTGTTACTACCGATGGTCCAGAAACTTGAGTCCAAATTCCTGTTCCTGTTGTAGGTGTTTGGGCAGATATAGTGGTTGAGCAACTAGTACAAAACGTACAGATATCATTATTTGTCTGTGCTTGATCGGGACCTTGAGTAGAGCTTGTAGTAATTTGAAGTTGGTCACTTAGTGTACCACAAATACTCGTTACAGTCCATGTTAGTGTATAAGTAGTTGATGGATTAGGCAAATAAATTGTAGCGTTGGGGGCATTAGGGTCTGAAAATACAACACCTGTAGCAGGAGAGACAGTCCAAGATCCAAACCATCCAGAAGGCAATTCTGCATTAAGAGAAACAGGATAGCCATAACATTCATTGTTTAAATCCGATCCTGCATTTACACTTGAGACATCGTCTGCTACATAAATATAGACTTGATCTATGTCTTGACCACAATTGGGACCTCCATCTATAGACCATTGAAGCTCATAAATACCAGGAGCATAATTTGTGGTCATTGGCGTATTATCATTAATATTATCAAAGGAAATTGTATTAGGACCACTAATCTGATACCAAGATCCAGTATTTAAAGGAGGAGGAGGGTTGCCAGACAGCTCTATCCAGTTTTGTCCACAAGGTATATATGCATCGGTACCTGCATTAGCTATCGCATTTTCACCAGATACTTGGAATGTTTTAGTTTCACAAACATTAATATTACAACCATTAATTACATAAGAAGGTGCTGCTAATTCGATACATTGTCTAAACACATAATCTCCAGGAGTTAATGTATAGTAAACAGTACCAGAAGGGTTGGTTATTTCATTACCAACTGTAAAGTTAAGATCGCCTGGCGGGGTTTCTATTACTGTGATCAAGCTACTTGAAAGGCTATAATTTGGGGGATAACAATCTATGATGTCCGAAAAATAAAATAATTCTCCATCTGAAATAGTAAGGTCTCCACAAGATAATGTCTCAGTATAATAATCAGCATGCGCAGTATTTATCCAAATACGAATATTTGATATAACAGAACAGCCAGTAGGAGAAATTATTTCAACATCAAACTCCATATACTGACTATAGTTTTCATCACAATAAGCACAGGAAGGGTCCCAAGAAATTACAGGACGTTGAGCTGTTGGATCTGAAATTTGAATTAAGGAATTATTACATGGATAATCATTATAAACTAATGTCCAATTAAAAGAAGTACCTGGCTCGAAATTACCATCGAGTTCCATAATGGTTGAATTAATTGTATTATCACAAATCCATATATCAGGTAAAAAGAAGGCAGGATCACCTATTGGGTCTACACCAACATTAGCCTTTAGGGTATCACAACTATTCTTGCATGGACCAGAAACACAAAATTCAAACTCATAAAGCCCATCTATAAGATTGCTGAAATTTGTACTTGGATCCGTATTATTAGCAATGGTGGCTAAATTAGGTCCACTTATTTGATTCCATAAGACTGAATGCGAGTTTCCTATTCTGGAAACTTCATAATCTGCCAAACTATTACATGCGTTAGATCCTTCATAATATATTGTTCGCTCTACTGTATTGAATGAATTAGCACAAGTATATATATCAGGTCCAGCGCAAACTTCTCCTGGGCCTCCCAATACATTTACTATAAAACTATCTAAAGCGACACAAGCTCCATTTGTAGCTTCTAAGTAAATTTTTTCCCAGCCAGCATTGTAATAGTAGTAATATAACCTCGGATTCGAAGAAGTACTTGATGAAATACTAATATAAGCGGTTCCCTCAGTTGATGAAGTAAACCAACGATAAGACACCCCAGGTTGTGGTGTAATGGATATTGTAGTATCTCGACATATGGTAAGATCAGATAAGGTAACCCCATTTAAGGTTCTGTTTTCAGAGATATTGATTACTACAGTGTCTCTCGCAATAATACCATCAGAACAAGTTGCACTAAATTCGTAAGAATAACTCCCTGAAGTAAATCCAGAAACGGTTGCATTTATTGAATTGGCATTTTGGATAGTTGTTATATTGGGCCCATCTATTTGACTCCATTGAGGGTTGGGAGTAGGGGATAATGGGGCTCCCATGATTCCTATTAAAGAAAAATTAGGACTTGTTTCACAATAGGTTTGTGTGGGACCAGAATTTACAGTGCATACTTGCCCATTGATTTTAGTTAATGAAACTAAAGTAAATAGTAATATTATGAGTGGTTTTACGTTTTTTGGGATATTAATAATCATTAATATTTGATTATAAAATTCGATAACAAATTAAGCTGACCATTGGTCAAACTTTGAAATATCTTTTCATTTTGGTTGCAGCAATCTGCTAAATAAATATAGAGAAAAGGTCAGAACTTTAGTGATAATTCAAATATTCCTAATACTTTAATTGACTATTAAGAATACGATATCTAGGAATAGATTATTTACTTGCCTCCTAATAATTCTGTCTATCGCGAATTTGAATTAAGTTAATTTTAGATACTAGACTCAATTCATATCTAAATAGCGACCATTAAAATATGTGTTTTTCTTCATTTCCGACAAGAATTATTCCAATCGTCTCAATTCGATTTACCGTCAGTGAACTTAAGGCTTGTATTTGTAATTATATTTTTGACATAGTAATTTTGTGGAAAAATAACTAATAAATGTGGTCGTTGTTTTTTTATTGTGACTAGGTATATTGCAACATAATTGAAGATTCTTTTTCTTCTTTCTCTTCGTTACGTACTCGCCTTTGTGGCTATGGCTACAAGGCTCCGCTGTACCTTGATTAAAAAGAAAAATCCCTCATTCAAAATTACAATTAACTTTTGTTACAGTGTACTTAGTAAATGAAAATACCGTTTCAATCGTTCAAAATGCG
>JAHDIP010000207.1 GCA_020630735.1 Saprospiraceae bacterium
ACTATAAGCAGGATTATTTAAGAATGTTTCGTCTGTAAGTGTATGTAAAAATGCTTCAAGATCGTCTAGTTGTTGATCACTAAGTCTTAAACCATTTTTAAGATTGTGCATCAAAGGATGCAAATTAGGTGAATCGCCTTGAACATCATTATTATAAAATTCTAGTACTTCTCTCAGTGTTTCGAAACGACCATCGTGCATATAAGGTGCTGTAAGTGCAATATTTCGAAGAGAAGGCACTTTAAACTTTCCTATGTCATTTATATCACCAGTTACCTCAAAAAGACCTTTGTCTGTTTCATTCATATAGTCACCAATAATGCCATTATTTCGATAGTCATTAGAGGTAAACAATTTATTGCTTTCACCATGACAATGAAAACAGTCGGCTCCGATTTGAAGTGCGGTATCAGGTAAGGTAGGATCGGGTTCCGTCCTAAACAGATTTAGACCACGCAATTCAGAGGCACTTAACCATTCTTCTTCATCGAAGTACCTATCAATCTTTGAATCTCCTGAAATAATTGTCAATAAAAACTGCTCCAATGCTTTGGCCATTCGTTCATCTGTTATATTATCATCACCAAAAGCTTCGCAAAATTTTTCTCTATAATTTTGTTGACTAGAAAGATAGACAATGGCATCTTCAATACTTGAATCAAACTCTAATTCATTTTCAATAGGCATGAGAACTTGTTCTCGTAAGTTGCCTGCTCGACCATCCCAAAAGAACCCACGAGTATGCCACATCAAGTTAAATAAAGGCATAGCATTTCGAGTACCTACTTTTCCTTCAACCCCTATACTTACCGCTTTATCTGGATCAGCAAAAGCTACCTCTTGTAGATGACAACTAGCACAAGCAATCGTTCCATCTTTAGAAAATCCTTTTTCATAAAAAAGCATTCTTCCTAGCAATACCCCTTCTTCCGTTAGCTCATTGTCAGGTGGTAAGTTTAGTGGTGGCAAGTTGAAAGATACTCCTAGATTGAAAGGAGTAGGAGATTCATCACAGCTAAGCGTTGATATTGTAGGATTACAATCTTCTACAATAACATCATCATCCTTACAGGAAACAACAAGTAGAAAACTCGAAATAAATGCAAAGAATATGAATTTCTTCATGTCTTAAATTAATTTATTGAACAGCATCTAATGAAATAGCACTTTCCATATTGATGTGAATTTTTTCAGCAATTCCTCCATCATTACCAGAGTGTGTAGTTGCCCCCATCAAAGGAATGTCTATTACATTTGGATTACTAAAAACTTCATCAGCATGAAAACTTAGTTTTACTGTTTTATTAGCATCCAAATTAAAATTAATGTTTTTAAAATCATACTCCATCAAAAAGTTATCGGTAGCAATATGATAAACAAAACCATCAATTTCAGCTGCATCATTTTTATATAAACCTTCTAATGTCAAAAAGATATAGCCACCATTCCAATTCCAGTGCATATCATTAAGGATGGGACTAAGTGGATGATCGACAGTATATTGATTAGGGTCTTCATGATTTTTCACTTCATCGACTCCTACAAAAAAGCGAATTCCTGTATACTCCCCTACTGGCACATCCTCTAAAGTAAAACTTGTTCGATCTTCTGCTAAATGAATGAATGCTTCTGCATTTTTAGGTATATAATCTGTACCATCGCTCTTTTGAAGTACGATATTGGTTAGCAAATATTTAAGGTCTGTAAAACTAAGCTCATTACCGGCTCCATCTGTATACAATTGTTCTGTTGAACTTAGTGTCAAAGGATCACCATTATAAGTGTGTGCAATATCAAAGCTAAGATTAAATTCGGTAGGCTCATCAATTGTCATATCATCATCCTTATCTTTACAGGAATTGAGTGATGTAATTACTAGAGCTAAAGTCAAAAAGAAAAATATTGATTTTTTCATTGATATGATTTTATATTTTGCCTCAAATTTACGCCTTTTTTCATAGAAAAAGCGATCTACACGATTAATAAACGTAATCAGCACCACCTTTGGTTTTAAAAATAGTGCTCTTTTTTTTATTAATTTCGCATCTGCAATTTAATTGACAGTTTGGTTGCCATAAAAACAGCATTGAAATGAAATTTAGTAATCTTATTCTCTTTCTCCTACTTATAGTCTCTTGTACATCAGAACAAGCTCCATTAGCCGAACCTGCTAAAGAAACACAAGCTATGGAAAGCCCTGATGTACGTTATCAACTCCTCTTTACGGATGTACAAACGAGTAATATTTTTACCGATTCCAAAACCTTTGTTGATTGCACACCAAAGTATACGACTAATGAGATTTTGTTAAAATATGAACAAGAAAAGATAAAATCAGATTTTGACCTTAAACAATTTGTTTATGATCATTTTAATGTTCCTAAAAAAAGAAGGGCAAGCATTCAAAAAGATAGTAGCCATAACGTCATACAATATCTTGATGCTTTTTGGGATGTATTAAAACGCAACGGAGACCAAAGCAATTTTAATACTCGAATAGCTTTGCCTAATGCGTACATACTCGCTAGCGAAGATGCTCGTGAAGTTTATTATGCTGAAAGTTATTTTACCATGCTTGGCTTACAGGCTTCTGGACAAACAGATTTAATAAGATCTATGCTGGATAATTTTACTTATTTGTTGGATCAGAAAGGATTTATTCCTCTAGCAAATCGAACTTATTATTCAGGGCGAAGCCAAGCACCGTATCTTTCTTTTATGGTTGAACTCTTGGCGAAACAAAAGGGAGATCATATTTATAAAAAATATGTACAGGATTTAGAAAAAGAATATCGTTTTTGGATGGATGGTAAAGTAAAACTCAATAACGAGCTTCTTGCTTATCGTCGAGTCGTTAAATTACCTAATGGTAGTATTTTGAATCGCTATTGGAATGATGAAGCAACTCCTCGGCCTGAATTTTACAAAGAAGATATTGCTTTAGCTAAAAGTATTGAACATCCCAACGAAAAAGTTTATCAAGACATTGGTGCTGCTTCTGAATCTGCATGGGGCTTTAATAGCCGTTGGTTTGCGAATGGACAATATTTGACCTCTCTTCAAACTACAAATCTCATACCTGTCGATCTCAATTGCTTGTTGTATCACTTAGAAGTAACAATCATGAAAAGCTATGAAATAATTGGAGAAACTACACTAGCTATAGATTTTAAAAATATAGCAGACAAACGAAAGGAAGCAATTTTGCATTATTGTTGGAACCCTGAAAACTATTTTTTTACGGATTATAATTTTATACTTCATCAGCAAAGCTCCACATTTTCATTAGCGGGTACGTATCCACTCTTTACCAATATCGCTACGCCAAGTATGGCAGATAGTATTGCTTCAGTTATTCAAAAAGATTTTTTGAAAGCGGGTGGCTTAGTCACAAGCCTCAATCAAACAGGTCAAGAGTGGGACGCTCCGTATGGTTGGGCACCTTTACAATGGATAAGTATTGAAGGCTTACGTAATTATAAACAGCAGGCTCTCGCTGATACGATACAGCAACGTTGGGTTGAATTAAATTTGTCTATTTTTAATCAAACTGGAAAATTTTTAGATAAGTATAATGTAGTAGATACAACAATCGAAACAGCTTTAAAAGAGTTGCCTGATCAAAATGGATTTTCGTGGACAAATGGTGTTTTATTGGATTTTCTAAAAAATGAAGAGCATAAAAAAACGGACAATCAAAAAAATTGATTGTCCGTTTTTAAGTAATGAATAACTATCCTTTCGCCATTATTTAATCAAAGAAACTTTCTTTGTTACTTTATTAGCTCCAACGGTAAAGTTGACATAGTAAATACCAGAAGGATAAGCACTAAGGTCAAGTTGGTGTTTTGCAGTTGCTGTTAAGTTAACCGCTTCTACAAAAACAGACTCTCCTAAAGTATTGAATACTTCGATAACTTCGACTACCTCGTTTTCAAGTTGCACATTAACTTCTACAACATCTTGAGTTGGGTTTGGATAAACAGCAATACTCTTTTCTAATAAAATATCCTGATTACTTGTAACAGGATAATCATTGGTTACAACAGCACCTAATAATAAATCGGCTGTACTTGCAGTACGATATTCAGCCCAAGCACCAGCAATGATTTCGTATGAACGTCTAGAGATAGGTCCTTGACCAATTTCGGTACCCAGACCAACAACATCGCCTCCCATTAACCAACCTACATAAAAACCACCATCATTAATTTCTACTGTCTCGTCAAACATCGTCATGTTCCACGCATCGGCAGTATAAGCACCTGCTGCAACTGTTGCACTTGCTAATACAGTACCTGGCGCACCATTAATACCATCGTCATCACGAATAACAAGGGTATATCCATCAGTAGAACCTGTTATGATATATGCATCAACACCTTCAATAGTCGTAGGATAAACAGGAGGAATAATATACACACCACCGCCATTTTCAGTAGTCGCACCGCCAGACCATTGCATACCATTGGTAGGAGGAGCACCCGTTGCATAATTCAAAGAAACGGTAGCACCACTAACATCTACTACATTAATTTCTGTGATATTGCTATTATTTACATTATTAATATCATCTTCATTACCTGTTTCGATTTCGTAGGCATATTGACTAGCAGGCGTTGTAACTGATCCAAAATTCACATCTTGACTTTGACCAACATCAAGTGAACCTAGTGTAGCATCATCAACAAATACCAAATCGCCTGCAAGAGAAAGTAAAGTCGCTGTAACAGAAATATTAGAATTCACATCAACATTTCCTGCATTTTCTACACTAGCAGTAAGTTCAATTGCGTCAGAAGGTAAATAAAATTCACCACCATTTTCTGGGTTTTGGTTCCAAGCTGGAGCAATATCTGGAACATCTAAGGTAACCGTTTCTGGGTAAGTAAACTTTATAGCATAATTAGAAGGAGGCATTGCATCGTTTAAAACTTTTAACCCAATTGATCCAGTAGAGTTTTCGATACCAATAACTACATCTTGGTTACAAGCATCTGTTGGATTTGCAAGAGCAGCATCCATTGTTTGGTATTGGAAAGTAATAGAAGAATCATTCGAATCTAAAATTACTTGGAAGGTATTGTCTCCGGTATAGTCAGGTGAAGCATTAACCCAAAAACCACAGTTATGGTAAGAAATAATAAATCTTCCTGCACCATCATTATAGGTATAAATTTTTCCAGGATTGGCCCCTCCTGCAAAATTAATATCTCCCATTAAAGGACAAACTAGATTATTGTTTGCTGCTGTAGAAGGAATGTCAGGAAAACAGTGTGAGATATTCGATACATTATCAAAACTCAACCATCCATTTGATCCAATTTTGATTTGGTTGTACTCTGACCAATAAAATTGAAAGTTCAATCCCATAGGTACAAAGGCCACTGAGTTATCATCAGCTAATCCATTAATTTCGACACCATCAGAAACAATATCTACCCAGTTGTATGTTGGGCCATCTGGACTATTAGAATCTTTCCATGTATAACCATAGTCATCTGGTCCTTGAGCTTGAAGAACATTTATACTAGCAAAAAAGACTAGTACAAATGATAGAAGAGATAAAGTAAATTTTAATTTCATAATCTATTATTTTGATTTTCTATTTAATTCTTGATTTTGAATTAAAAATTGAGTAATTATGCCAAGCAATGGTTAAATATACAGAAACCGAATACGGGTAGGAATAATAATTTCTTGTTTTGTGGTTAACACTATTGAATGAATACTTTGTCGAAAATACTTGTGATAGCTAATCTATCGCTGTGTTTTTTCTCAGCACTCTTTGTGCCACTAATAGACGCTTGTGCTAATTGTCTAAGCTCAATATTCCTTTACCCAAACACGGAACTAAATTTTCGGCCATTACTTAATACATGCATTTTGTTTAAGTAAAGATAATACTTTATTCTAATGTTTTGAGACTTAATATTATTTTTGATTCTTTTAATATGGCTATTTGTAGACATATTTTAAAGTTTAAGGGATAGGAGATAAATATTCTACTCATTCAGGCTTAGAAGTTGTTTAAAATAATAATGTATATGTTCATTTCATCAATATTTCAATGGATAGCTTAATTATATTCTAATTCTTAGCACCTTTTTAATTTAGAAAAATTCCTTTCACTTAAAAATGTATAATGTACCAATATAAAACCGAGGATTTTGGACTTTACAAAAAACACACTATTTTCAATACAGAAAATAGTAATTCATTTTCCGTTGTACCTGAATTAGGAGCTACTTTACTTCATCTTTGTATCAACGGTCAGACCATTCTTGATGGTTTTTCTACTCCTGAAGAAGTAGAAAATGATGTTTTTGTAAAAAATAGGCTGCTCTTTCCTTTTCCTAATCGCTTGCGAGACGGAGCCTATGTTGTCAATAATAAAACTTATCAATTTCCGATTAATTGTGTGACTCAAAATGCCCTACATGGCTGTGATTTTGCTCGCACATTTAGTCTCCGTCAAATAAAAGTGAATGATTTTTCTGGATCGATTTCTTGTTTATATTATGATTTTGGAACTAACACTGCCTATCCTTTCGCCCATTCTTTCGAGGTCGTTTATACGCTTTCTAACGTCGGAAACTTTGAAGTCCAACTATCATTTGTAAATAATAGTAATGAAGAAATTCCAGCGGGATTTGGCTGGCATCCTTATTTTAAAATAGCACCACTTATTGACAATGTAAAACTACACTTACCTCCGTCAAATCAGATTGAAGTTGATAGTCGCTTGCTCCCTGTAGGAAAAAAAAGTAGCTATACTGCTTTCGAAAAAATAAAGCCGATTGGTACTCAAACCTTCGATACTTGTTTTGAATTAAATCAACACAGAAAAAAAGAATTTGTACACCTAGAGTCGAGTATCGGTCAGTTACTATATTGGCAAGAAACAGGTCAGGGTAAGTTTAACTTCCTACAACTTTACACGCCAGATAGTCGAACGAGTATAGCTGTAGAACCAATGACGTGTAATATTGATGCTTTCAATAATAAAGATGGTTTGAGTATACTCAAACCTAAAGAACGGCTTGTTGCAAGTTGTGGTATCAGTTTTATACCAACTGAAGATATTCATTTTGGAGAAGAAGAAGAATAAATCATTCCATTTTTATTGGTTTAAAGTCTTTGAATAACGAGTATTCTATCGCTTCAACATTCTTCCGATAAGTTGCCCAATCGTGATCTATAAAGTGATTAATTTTATTGATGACTTCGTTGATTTCTTTCTTCGCTTTATCGATAGCATAAATCGCATTTTGAGCAGGCATTCCATCAGCATCAGAAATATAAGAAGAAGCCCGCCATATATACCGATTTAGCGATGGAGAAAAGCTATCAATTCCTTTTGCCCCCTGCGGTCGCATATATGTTTTCATAAGTAATTCAATGCTATCTTTCATTGCCTTCCCTTGCTTTGCAATGTCTTGTTTTGTAGAGTCTACTACGTTTACCAATTGTGCATCCACAAGCGGAATTATTTTCTTAGCCTCTTTTAATCTATTGAATCCCTCTGTCGCTATTTTTACTAATGCAGTATAATCTTCATAAGCCTGATCTTGTTCTTTTAATGCAGACAAGTTGATTTCATCACGTGGATCTCTATGCACCATCACTTCAGTTGAATCTTTCAATTCCCCATAATGTACCACCAATTTATATTTACCTGGCAACACCCAAGGACCACCTGGTTCGTTGTCTTCAGGTTTTGAATTTCGATACGATGGATAGCGAACACCAGTTCGATTAAGATGCCAATAAACACGATTCATTCCTGGCTTAATTTCAGATGAAAAAGTACGAATCGTATCTCCTTCCATATCGAAAACTTGTATTTTTACTTTTTCTGGTTTCTTCTTTTTTTCTTTTGCTTTATCTTTATTTTCTTCAATACTTTTTCCTTTACTTTTTTTCTTTTTACCTTTTGCATTATCAATGTTATTTTCGGTTTTCTTTTCTTCCTTTTTCACCCAAATATTAATCATTGCTCCAGTCCGTTTGTTTTGTCCGATAAAGTTAGCATCAGCAACAAAACGCATTCCATTTACAGAACGATAAATAGCCTGATAAGCATCTTGCATGTCAAAGACTTTAAACGGTTCATTCAATACCTTACCTTTTGTTTTTGCCATTTCTCTTAGCGGTCGAATGTCATCTAGGACATAAGCTGCACGACCAAAAGTACCAATAATTAGATCGTGTTCTCTCGGATGTATTTTCAAATCACTAGTTGAAACAGAAGGAAAATCATTTGTCCATTTCGTCCAATTCGTTCCTCCATCAATGGTAAAATATAATCCATGATCAGTTCCAACGAAAATTAAATTCGACTCTACTGGATCTTGAACAATCGACCAAACAAAACCATCAACTTTTTTCTCATCGACCAAGCGAGTCCAAGTTTGTCCATAGTTAGCAGTTTTATAAGCGTATGGTTTCCAGTTATTTCTGCGATAATCATTGACAACGACAAGTGCTGATCCAGCGTCTGTTGTTGAAGCCACTACCTGAGGTATCCAACTGCCCGCAGGACAACCAATCAAACGACTAGCGAGGTTTGTCCAATTTTTCCCGCCATCCTTTGTTAGTTGTAAATTTCCATCATCTGTACTTACCCAAATGACATTTTTATCGACAGTGCTTGGTTCGATAGAAAGTATAGTTGTAAAGTTTTCTGCCTGTGTCGCATCTATTGTTAAACCACCACTCTCTCCTTGTTTTTGTTTAGTCGTATCGTTTGTTGTTAGATCTGGCGAAATGATTTCCCAAGTCTCCCCACAGTCTAAACTTTTGTGTACATATTGACTACCGAAATACACACCACAGTCATTAAATGGGTCTTGAGCAATACCAGCGTTCCAATTAAACCGTAAAAATTCTCCTTCAGGATGGACAGGTTTTACAAAACGTACATTACCTGTTATACGATTATACAAACCAACATTTCCTCCTTGTGACATCGCATAACCATAACGGCTATCTCCCTTCTTTGGAACCACATCAAAACCATCTCCAAAATATAATTCTTGCCAATCATGATTATGAATACCTCCCCGTTTCCAAGACCAACTCGGACCAATCCAAGAACCATTATCTTGCATTCCTCCATAAACATTGTAAGGGACATCCATATCGTGATTGATATGATAAAACTGAGCAAGCGGAAGATTAGCTACAAAGCGCCAAGTGTGACCACCATCTCTTGAAATATTAAGTCCTCCATCATTTCCTTCTATCATATACGATGGATCATTAGGATGAACCCAAAAAGCGTGATGGTCTGGGTGTACCCCTGAAAAAGAATGGAATGGTAAGATTGTTTTAAATGTTTTACCTCCATCTTCACTTTTTGATACGTATGAATGTAAATTGAAAATTCTATTTTCATTTTGTGGATCAACAAAGATATCAGCATAGTAAAACGGACGATTTCCTATATTCTTTGTTGCTACCTTTTCCCATTTGTGACCACCATCTGTAGATTTATACAACCCATTTTCCTTCGCTTCTATCAATGCATAAACTATTGATGGTTTTGAAGGAGCGATTGCCAAACCTATTCGACCAATATCACCTTTAGGTAGTCCTTCTTTTTCTGTTATTTTTTCCCAATTTTCGCCGCCATCATATGTTCTATATAATCCCGAATCTTTACCACCTGAATTGAAAGTCCAAGGCTTACGACCATACTCCCACATAGCGGCTATGAGTTTATTAGGATTTGTAGGATCAATTACCAAATCAGCAGCGCCTACGCCATCATTTATATACAAGATTTTCGACCAAGTTTTACCTCCATCAGTCGTTTTGAAAACCCCTCTATCTTCATTTGCCCCCCAAGCTGAACCCAAAGCAGCTACATAAACAATGTTAGGATTGTCTTTATGAATTAAAATTCGATGAATCAGTTTTGTCTTTTCCAAGCCCATCAATTTCCACGTTCTACCTCCATCAATACTTTTGTAGATTCCTTTTCCACTATTATGAGAATTCCTAGGATTCCCCTCTCCTGTTCCAACCCAAATTTCGCTTGTATTTTTTTGATTAATGGCCACTGCGCCAACTGACAAAACAGCCTCCTTATCAAAAATGGGATCCCATTTTACTCCTCCACTTGTTGACTTCCATACACCACCTGAAGCAGTACCAATAAAAATGGTAGATGGTTGACTCAAATCCACATCAATACTTGTTACTCTCCCACTCATACCAGCAGGACCAATACTTCTAATTTTTAATGCTTTGAGTTGTTCCATATCTACCTGTTGGGCAGATGTAAAAAAGGAAAACAATAAAAGTGTACTAAGTAGAAAATAGTTTCTCATTATTGGTATTTTTTCTATACTGAGTGTAAAATAGTTTTGGGATTCGCAAACGGTAACCATTCCTAAAAATCAAACGATTTCTACTAATGATAATCTGAAAAATAGATACCATTTGGTATAAACCATGAAGGTATACAAAAACTAGTTGAGTCAAAACAACTTCTTTCCATTTTTTAGTAAAAAAGATGATTTCATAAAACTTTATACTACAATATTAAAAAACTACATAATATGATCCTTCATTTTCGCCAAAACAACGAATTTACATACAATTAACTTCCTAATTTCTTTTTTCTCCCCATGCTTTTTAGCTACCTTTACAAAGCCCCTAGTAAAATATAATTTTGTGCTTAGGAACTCTAAGCAAAGTTCTAACTGATTTTTCTAACATTATCGTAATTTAATAAATAATGATAAAAATCCTTATGACCTATTATTTAAATTTTGGCGAAATTATAAGTCAACTTAAATATTAATCCTCACAACTTTCACAAAAAACAAACTAATGAAAATACAATTACTACGCTTTAACAATAATTCGTCACCATAAGTCTTTCCCTTTTCCTATTTCACAAGCAGCATATAAGACCCAAAAGTAGTCTTATAACTTTATACCTTACCTCAATAATATTAAGCTCTGATTATTACAACACATCCTAAGTATTTAAAGAGAATAGCTCTACTCTTTAATATTGTACTACTTTTTATTTGACGAAAAAACTGATCAAAACGAATATGAAAAACGCTACCCAACTTACAACTTTCATTGGTCTACTATTTAGCATAATTTTACTCTGTTCTTTTAC
>JAHDIP010000208.1 GCA_020630735.1 Saprospiraceae bacterium
ATCAAAGGATAGCTACCAATGATGATCTTTAAACTAAATACCAGTAGGTATAAATACAGCATTATTTATTTAGTATCTCTTACTTCTTGGCTTTAGTTTTCTACTTTTTTTATTCGCTTAAGTGAGTAGAACACTTCGCAAGAAAGCGGTTGCTTATAATTTAAGTAGATGATTCGTTGTTAAGTTGTTGAATTCTTAATCGGATATGTTGGTGGTGCGATTCCTAAGATATTAGAAATGAAATATATTTAATTGGAGCCTGTGAAATATTTTAAAACGAAAAGTTTACTCTGAAAAAGTGCTTAGAATCTACTCTTTTACTTACATTTGTGAGAGCAAAATATAGAATAAAAAAAAGGTATGAAAATAAACCTTAGCATAATCATTAAGTACTTGGGTATAAGTAAGCATCACTTTTTGAATGAGGTTTATAAAAAAGATAAATCTTCAAAAAATTCAATTAGTTGTGTGCTGGTACTAGTTGTACTTTGTACGTTCTTTTCTTCTTGTAAAAACGAATCGACTCCAGGTATTCTTCGCTATATAAAATTGAGCGGGAAAACAATGGGAACTACGTATAATATTACTTATGCAGATAGTTTGAACCAACGATTAAAGAAGGATATAGATCAATTGCTAATAGAGGTTAATCAAGATATGTCTACTTATATTGATAACTCCACGATTTCTATTTTTAACAAGCGAATAGTTGATAGTATGTTATTGCTGAAAGAAAGTTCGTTGATAGATATTGCTAAAAATCCTGCTCAAAGCGTTCCTCGATTTCACTTCTATAAAAATTTCAGAGCTGCTAAAAAGATTTATGAAAAGACAAATGGTTACTTCGATCCTACCATTTTACCTTTAGCATCTTATTGGGGATTTAGTTCAGACAATCATAGAGCCGTTACGGCCGTTGATAGTATAGCGGTTGATTCATTATTACGATTTGTAGGTTTTGATAAAACCTTGTTATCTAAAAAAGAAGATGGTATTTATCTTTCAAAACTAAACAAAGGAGTACAGCTAGATTTTAATGCTATTGCGAAAGGATATGGAGTAGATGTGATTGCGCAGTTTTTAGAACGAAAAGGTCTACATAATTTTTTGGTAGAAATAGGTGGAGAAGTAAGGGCAAAAGGGAAAAATGCTAAAAATAAATCGTGGACAATAGGTATCAACAGACCAGATGAAAATGCAAGTCTGAACGACTTTGAGCAAATAATCGGATTGGAAAATAAAGCTTTAGCAACTTCTGGAAATTATCGAAATTTTCGAGAAGTTGATGGTGTCAAATATGGTCATACGATTAATACAACTACAGGATTTCCCGAATTGAATAATTTGCTAAGTGCATCTGTATTAGCTGATAATTGTATGACAGCCGATGCGTATGCAACTGCATTTATGGCAATGGGCTTCGAAAAAGCATTTAGTCTGGCGTCAAAAATGAATGAATTGGAAGCATTTTTTATCTATAGTGATGAAGAAGGAAATATGCAAGTAAAATATACAATCGGATTAGTGGGAATAGTGAAAGAATAAAGTGTACCTTCGAATTTAATTTTTTCTCAAAAAAAAGAATAATGGAATTTAGTTTAGAGCGTGATTTGTGTTTTTTTGATGTAGAAGCGACAGGGCTAAACGTGGTTCGAGATCGAATCGTACAAATAGCAATCGTAAAATACTCACCCAATACTTCTGAGCCAACTGAATTGGTTCAATTAATTAATCCTGGAATTCCAATATCTGAAGAAGCTATGAACGTTCATGGCATTACTCCTAAAGATTTGGCTAATAAGCCTACCTTTGAGCAAGTTGCTCAAAAAATTTATGATTTTATTGGAAATGCTGACTTAGCTGGATACAATTCTAATCGTTTTGACGTTCCTATGTTAATGGAAGAATTCGCACGAGTAGGAATAGAATTTAGTATGGAACGCCGTCGAACAATAGACGTCCAACGTATTTTTTACAAAATGGAGCCTCGTACACTAAAAGCTGCTTTACAGTTTTATTGTCAAAAAGACCTAGTAGATGCGCACGATGCTTTAGCAGATGTGAAAGCTACAGTTGATGTCTTAAAAGGACAATTGGAAAAGTATAATGGTGTTAGTTTTAAAGATGCTGACGATAATGTGATGGAAGACGCTGTCAAAAATGATATGCAAGCACTGCATGATTTTACCAATGATTTCAAAACGATTGATGCTACACAACGCTTAAAGTATAATGCAGATGGTGTTATCGTTTTTAATTTTGGAAAGTACGTTGGCAAACCAGCTGCGGAGGTGTTATCAAAAGATAAACAATATTACAATTGGATACTCAATAAAGAATTTTCTTCTCAAGTAAAACAAATTGTAAAACAAATAGTCAAAGATTATGAGAAGAAACAGGGCGAATAAATGCCTGTTTGCTTTCGTAGCAGTATGTTGTCTCTTATTATCTTCTTGCTATACGAGGGTTGAAGGTTGCTTAGATGCAGATGCGGTTAATTTCAGTGCTCGTGCAGATGATAATTGTTGTTGTACCTATCCTCGTTTGGTATTGAAGTATAGCCATGTGTTACAATTCGATAATGATACAATAACATTAAACTACAATATACCTTATGCATTTGAAGTTGATCAACTGATCACTTTTTCAGATATTCGTTTTTATGTCTCAAATGTACATTTAGTCAAAAGTGATGGTACAGAAGTAGGAGTTGAAAATAGGATTGATTTAGAAACACAAGTTGGCGATATATTCGAAGTAGAAGATAATTTTTCTATCGTCAATAAAAATGTGTTTGTAGATACAATAGGAGAGTTTAGAAATGAAGGACTTTTTGATAGTTTGAAATTTTATGTAGGTATTCCCACTCCTGCTAATAATGCTTACCCCGATAGCCTTGTAGAAGGGCACCCCCTAGGGCTTTTTCCTGATACGCTTTGGAATGAAAACACTGGTTATATCTTCAATCGGATAAAACTATTGAAAGATACGATAGAAGATACATCTTTAACTACTTATGAAATAGATGGAACAACTAACTTAGTTGAGGTATCGCTTCCAATAAATTTGAATGCAGAAACGGGACGACACGCCGAAATAGTCGTTCAAATAGACTATGCAGCTTGGTTAAAAGGCATAGATTTTGAGGCTACAGATATGGTAGTTATTGAAAAAATAGTAGAAAATACGACAAACGCTTTTTCTGTTTTAGAATAAGGCTGTCGTCTTTTATCTTAAACCTTTGATAAAAAGTTAAATATATGTATATTTTAAATGCAATATATTCGCTTTATTTAATCAACAATTAATAAAATCGAGGAAACAAATAGCTACTTACATCTAAATTATAATCAATATGAAGAACTACTTGTACGCTATTTTAGGATTCAGTTTAATTTTTTTATTAAATTCTTGTCGTGATGATGATGGACCTCTAGAGCAGACGACGAGTATGGAACTTGCTTTTGCACCTACCTATGGGGGAGACCCAGTTGCGCAAGACATTGTTTTTCCTTATGATGATTATAGCATCAAGTTTAGTCAAGTTGATTTTTATATTAGTGATGTTGTATTACTAAAAGAAGATACAGAAGAAGAAGTAGAGCTTATCGAGCTAGATTTTATTGATCTTTCTGAAGGAGAAACTATTATTTCTACTAGGAAAGTGCCAATAGGAACCTATTCTGGAATTCGTATAGGAATAGGAGTTACGGCAGATCAAAATCGACTCTCTCCGACCGATCCTGATATATCTTCCAATTCACCTTTATCTAAATCCAGTCATTATTGGGAAAATTGGGAAAGTTATATTTTTACGAAAATAGAAGGTAGCATAGATGTTGATGGCGATTCTTTTTTTGAAAAAAACTTTGCCTATCATACAGGAAGTGATGATTTATATCGTACAAAAACGCTAGTAAAAGATATTACGTTAAATATTGATAATACGATGAAGCTAAATTTTAATTTGGATCTAAAGCGCATTTTCTTTGACGAAGTATCTTACTTTGATATCCAAGGAAATCCTATTATAAATGATGATCCTGAAAATGGATCGCTTAATAAGTTTGTAGAAAACATTATGGCTTCTATTACGCTTCAATAATTCTAAAACTTTACTTGGGCTTTACGTCACAAATTTGCTTAGAATGGAAATAAAGAGTTCAAAATGAAATAAATCTAAGCCATAGTTCAGCAAAAAGAGCAAAATAGAAAGTTTCTATTTTGCTCTTTTTGTATATTCAATCGTGTCACAAAACATAGCTGAGTTTCTCAATACCAAACCTACTTATATAATATCTTATATCTAGTAACCAATGGATATAATGCCAAGCCTAAAAACTATATTGTATATTGATAAAGCGTGAAAGATATCAATGTATTGTTATAAAATTAGCTTCGTGCATTATTTGTTGAAAATATGTATATTAAAATAGTTTTTTAATTAAATTTTCTCCCCATCTATTAATTATTAAACAATGACTTTGGTAGTCAAAAAAATACACATCACTCAAATAATACAAGTGAAAAAATAAAAAGCCAACGTATTAATTTTATTCAAAATAAGTACGTTCTTCGGCATACTTGTTGCCAATTCATACATACAACAACACCATTCCATAAACAGTTGACAATTTATTCGACTCCTCCCGAGTGTCAACATTCGTTAAGTATCCCCTTATCATTTTAATCTTATTATTAATTAACTTATCATCATCTAGGCATGAGAAAGCTTTTATGTGTATTGTTCGTGCAAGTGTTGTTGTTCGTGCAAGTATCGGAGGGGCAAACCCAAAAAACAAAGAGACTAGAATCTCTTAAAACAATTAACGTCAAAGATTTTAATACGGAAAAGAATAATTTTGAAGGGGTCAAAGTTAAAGACAGTTATTACGTATTATTATCATTTAAAAAACTACCTTCAAAAGGAGCAAAACAACTATTGGAAGACAATGGAGTTGAGTTACTTTCTTTCTATTCTAACAATACTTATATGGCAAGTATGCCATCTTCTGTCGATACAGGTGTCCTAGAAGATCTTAATGTTAAAACAGTAGGTTTACCTTCATCGAAGATGAGGGCATCCAAAGATATACAATCTGCAAACTATCCTACATGGGCTGTCAAAGAAGAAGGAAAAGTAGACATTGCATTATTACTTCATTCTACTATTTCAACTTTAGAGAAAGAGACCTTATTGCAGCTTCACGATATTGAACTATTAGACGATAGTCAAAAGAAGGGAACACTTATAATTGGTAGAATACCATCTTCAAATATTGAAGCATTGTATCAGTCGCCTTTAGTTTCTTTTGTAGATGTAGTTCAGGCTCCAGACCAAAAAATGAATTATGAGAATAGATCATTACAAAAAGTAAATGTTCTACATTCATCATTATCTGGTGAAAGAAACCTTAGAGGAAATGGCGTTTGTATTGGTGTAGGTGATGGTGGAAAACTAGGAAGTCATATCGATTTTTCTGATCGAATTATCAATAAAGCAAATGGTACTTATGCCTCTTTTGGAGCACATGGCGATCATGTTTCAGGTATTATTGGTAGTGGTGGTAATCTCGATCCACGTCATAATGGTATGGCACCAGAATGTACACTTTTAACTCAAAAAACATCATTGATTACTGCCAATACGGAGGAATACCATAACGATTACGGAATGGTATTGACCAATAACTCTTATGGAGTAGGATATGATTGTAATCGAAATGGTGAATACAATTATACAAGTGCTAACTTGGATTGGCAAATGGTAGAATATCCTAAAGTTTTACATGTATTTGCTGCTGGTAATAGTGGTGCCCAAACCTGTGGAGAATATCCTTTAGGTTTTAGATCAGTATTACGTTATTATCAAAGTGCTAAAAATGTATTGACTGTTGGTAATGTTACCGAAAACAGAGTCATCTCTAATAACTCTAGTAGAGGACCTGTAGAAGATGGTCGTATCAAGCCTGAGATTTGCGGTATAGGAACAAATGTTCGATCAACAGGAAACAATTATGATTACTTCCTTAGTTCAGGTACAAGTATGGCTTCTCCTTCAGTAGTTGGTTCGTTAGCTTTATTAGTAGAAAGTTATAGAAAGAATAATAATGAAGAAACGCCTGATGGTGCACTTGTAAAAGCGATTGCTTGTAATTCTGCTGATGATTTAGGGAATGCTGGACCAGATTACAAATATGGATTTGGTTTGATCAATACGAAGCGTGCAGTCGAAACAATAGAAGCTGGTTCGTTTATGATCGATGAAGTAGAAGAAGGAGGACAAGATACACACACGATCAATATACCTGCAGGTGTTAGTCAAGTAAAAGTAATGCTGTATTGGCATGATAAAGAAGCAGAAGCATTTCCAGCAACAGCTCTAGTAAATAATCTTGATTTGTCTTTAGTTGATCCTTCAAACGAATCTTACTTACCTTGGATATTAGACACAACACCTGCTAATGTAAATAACGCAGCAACACGAGGTGTCGACAACTTAAATAATATTGAACAAGTAACTATTGATAATCCAACGGAGGGTAGTTATACTATTAATGTATCTGGTTCTGCGATTCCGTTTGGTCCTCAAAAGTACTATATCGTATACGAATTTGTGATGCCAAGCTTACAAGTAACTTTTCCATACGGAGGAGAAAGCTTTTTTCCAGGTGAAGCACAACGAATTTACTGGGATACAGATGTTACAAATGCAAGTGAGTTTACCATCGAATATTCTGTGGATGGTGGAAATGTTTGGCAAACAATTACATCTTCACGTGGCGCCAATAGTCGGTATATGCCTTGGGATGTACCCGAAGTAGTTACTGAAAATGGTTTTGTGAGAGTTACAAAAAATACTGGAAACGTTTCGAGTACAAATGTTTTTCCATTTAAAATTCTTAATGCACCAGCTGGGCTTACAACAATTCCTGCTTGTGAAGGCTACGTAAGTTTGGAATGGGAAGTATTGGATTATTGCGACGATTATGAAATCTTTATGTACAATGGTGTAGAAATGGAAATGATTGGTACGACAAGAGAAACATCTTTTACTTTAGAAAATGCTCTAGAAATAGGACAGCAATATTGGTTTACGGTTAGAGCTAAATCGGCTAATGGTGAGTATAGCGAAAAAGCAATAGCACAGTCATGTATTCCACAAGCTACAGGTATTTGCCCTTGGGAGAATGATGCAAGGCTCTCCAGTATTATTTCCAGAAAAGTTGGTAGAGCAAACACATCTAAAGCTTTAACCAATTCTGAATTGGTAACATTAGAAATTAAAAATATTGGTAATAATGAAATTACAAATATTCCTGTTCATTATCAAGTTGATAATGGTGATGTTATTTCAGAAATAGCCAATACCACAATTACTTCAGGTGATTCTTTAGCGTTTAACTTTGAAGAAAGATCGGACTTATCAGCCATTGGCTTTCATACAATTAATGCTTGGATGGCTCTACCAGACGATACACATTTGGATAATGATAGTTTACTAAATCAATACGAAGTATACCAAATTCCAAATGAACCAATCTCTTTGCCAATACTCTACGATTTTGAAGAGATAGGTTATAATGAATTTACAACGAACAGTATTAGTCTAGGCGATTTGAAAATGTGGGACTTCGAAGCTCCTAGACCAGGAGGAGGAGTGAAAGGGAGTGATTATGCACTTGGTATGGGCAAAGAGATGCTTTTCTTTTTAGCAGATTCAGAAGAACCAGGTCCACAATCTGTAATTGATGTAGGAGCAGTTGTTACGATTAATATGTCTAACTATACGGTAAATGATGCTGTAAATTTATCTTTTACTTATCATACCGATGAAAGAGACGAAACGAATAAAGTATATGTAAGAGGTAGCGACCTTGATCCATGGGTTTTTGCGTATGGTATTCCTGAATCTACAAGATTTGATGACCATACTGGTGATATTGATATTTCTTTTATTTTGGCTAAATCTGGTCAACAGTTTAGTTCAAGTACTCAAGTAAAATTTGGATATGAAGGTGGTATTCCTTACGCTTTTGATAATGTCGGTCTTAGTTTGGGCGAACCACTTCCTGTAGAGATCGCTTATATTAATGTCCGAAAAATGGACGATGACGCTTTAGTCGAGTGGGGGACAACAGTAGAACGTAATAATTCTTATTTCGAAATAGAAGCTGCAATTGGTGATATCGCTTACCAACAAAATAACTTTAAAGTAATAGGTAGAATAGATGGGAATGGCACAACAAACAACGCAAATGATTATAAATTTTTAGACATTGAACCAGGAAAAGTAGGTAACCGATATTACCGTTTAAAACAAGTAGATAGTGATGGTACTTCCATCTATTCAGAAGCACATGCTGTTCAATTTGGAGATATTCAAGGCAAAATGGTCTTATATCCTAATCCATTTGTTCAGCAACTTAGGCTACACCTTATAAGTGATGAAGCGGGACCAATAACGATGATGCTGTTTGATGCCAAAGGGCAACATATTTCTACGCATGATGATGAACTAGTAGAAGGCGAGCAAGATTTAGCAATCGACATTGATGCTAATTTACCTTCAGGTTATTATGTGTTGAAAGTAACAATAGGTACAAATGTACTCAGTTATCCTATTTACAAAGAAGGACCATAGACCATAATTTTTTATTTAATAGACTTAATTCTGAAAGGTTTTTATGAGCAAAAAAAGGAAGTATTTTGAATCAGCCAAATATCCTGTGGATATTTGAGGGAATGAACCACATTGTGAGTGGGTATGCTCCAAGAGAGATAAAAAGACGCTTTTTGTGCCATACAAAATTCTTTAGAATAAAGTCTAATATACAACCAGAAACCACAAAACCTAAGTTTATTAAAGCGTTCTTGCATTAGCAGGGGCGCTTTTCTTTTTTGTGTTTTTACCAAAGAAATTATGAAATCAAACAATTTTTTTATTAAGAAAAATGTTAATGTATAAGAATTGCACGAAGGTGCTTTTGGGGGAAGCATAAACTATCTGCTGTCAATTATTTTCATTAATTGACTCCGTCAAATGAAATTTTTAAACATCCTCTTGTGGTTTATAATAGAATTGATCTATATGAAAAAGAAAAGCATCTGTAGATTTGATATGAAAATAGATGTGTTTTTTATTGAAAATATGGATTTAGAGGTCAATTTCTGAGTTTATTTTAAACACTTTAAAGTACTTTTTTGGGCTTGTCAATAAAAAAAAGCAAAAAAAAACACTTTTTTTTCGATAAAAAAGGCTTGAAAAGTAAAGAGAAAAATAAAATAATATTCACAAATAAAGAAAGTATTTTTCAGTCAAGTATTTGATTATAAGTTTTTTATGATTTATTTTGTTTGTATTTTTTAGTAAAAAAAACACACAATGATTGATTATTGTCTTTGTTTTAGATCTAATATATCCCGATCATTGTATTGTGAATGGAACGAAATAGAGGAGATAAGAAAAATGCTGGAAAATGATTCAGCCACAAAAATTTGAAAAGGATATGTTCATGGGATTATAATTTGTTGTAGTAAGTCGCTTTTATAGAAAGGCGGCTTACTATGATGATTTTTTTCAGAACATTTTACAAAGATATAAAATATATCTTTATATAAAGAACTTGCTGCAATTAAGTTTGCAGTCTAATGCTGACGAAAGTTAGCATTCAATTTTGGATATGTTCATGGGATTATAATTTGTTGTAGTAAGTCGTGTTCCTTTGGGAATGCGACTTTCTATCTTTTTAGCCACTTCGTTTTTACTTTCCGACTTACTTTCTACCTAATTTTTACCTCTTACTTTTAACTACTTCCTACAAGAAGTATTGATATCTTTGCATGCAATTTTAGAAATTCATGGTAAAAGAAAAATTCAATAAAACCTTCTTTCCACACGATGATAAGCCAGGTCATTTTAAAGCATTGGATGGACTAAGGGGAATAGCCGTTCTTTTTGTGTTGCTATCTCATTCGAGTAATGCCGATATGTTTTTCCACGAAGCATTGAATTTTAAAAGTATAGGTAAAATTGGAGTTTACCTATTTTTTGTATTATCTGCATACTTGCTAGACCGACAAATAGCGATAGCCTATATGTCTAATAAATCTTCAGTAGCTTATTGGAAAAATTACTTTTTAAGAAGATTTCTAAGAATATATCCTCTATTTGTTCTCTCCTTAATACTTCATGGTCTGTTGACCTTTATAGGAATACAAACGGTAATAGACGGAATACATGATATTACGCTTCACATGTCATTGATGAAAGGCGAAAGTATATTTTGGTCTATACCAATTGAATTTAAATATTATTTTATATCGCCATTGATTATGTGGTTTTGCCACAAAGTTTTAAAATGGGATAAGATTAAATTGATCACAATATTTTTGTTTTCCATTGTACTTTTAACAATGCTAGAATTAGGGTTGGGCTTTGCTTTAGATTCAACTTTAAAGTATTTGCCAATCTTTCTCATCGGAACATTCATTTCCATATATGAACTTATCGCTAAACAAGAGGCACTTCACCGCATCAAACCTAAAACATTTAACCTACTTGGAGTTCTAGCCTTTATACTGATTTTGATGACCATTCCTTATTATTTTGAGAAGTTATTTGGACTGGAGATAGACATTCATTCTTCCACCTTATTTTTACCCTATGCTGTGTTGTGGGGTATCATTTTATTAGCTGCCAAGTATGGAAAGGGCTTCGTAAAAACATTTCTAGAATTTAAAATACTTCGGTTTATAGGTACGATTAGCTACAGCGTGTACTTATTCCACATGTTACTTATAAATTTTGTACAACTAGCAGATATCCCTCCATTCTTACAGATTTATCTCTTTTTCTTTTTAACTATTCTATTTTCAAGTTTGAGCTTCATATTGATTGAACGGCCACTCTCAAAAATAAGAATA
>JAHDIP010000209.1 GCA_020630735.1 Saprospiraceae bacterium
TGTGCCTGCCTGCCGGCAGGCAGGTTTATACCTTAATCATGGACGTTTCATCTGTTTTAATTTTTTTTTATCAAAAAATCGCTGAAGCTACTAAAAATCAAATGGTAGCAACCGATGATGAAATACCAGTAGGTATAAAATAAATTTCGTACCCTTTTATCATCTATTTACTCACAAGAGCTCTGACAAAGTTCAAGTGTTTCAAAAGGCACGACACCACCACAACCTCCCCAAGTAAATTGTTTACAAACCCTTTCGGATTGGTCAAAATAATAACGTGGAAATGCGGCATTGCAAGGGCCCGTTTCTGGTTCCAATATACATGATCCGCAAGGAACTACCTCATCATCATTATTGCCACAAGCAAAAATGAAAAGAGAAAAGAAAAAGATTAAAAAATAATTTTTCATCATTCAGTAGTTTGGTTTCTATAAGAAACGCAGACTTTTATAACAGGGTTGGGTTTTAAAGTTCACTAAGTAATGGTTAAAAATAACTTCCTGATTTCGTTTATGCTCTTTTGCTACTACTCTTCGTTATTTTTTTCAACGATAGCTAGTAGTTACTCTTTTTGCCTTTAGGCAAAAGCTAGGCTAATGCTCAAAAAATGCCTCGATTAGCTACAAAATTTCTATTCCCAAATCGGGAACTTATTATTCATCCATTACTAATATTATTTTCTTTTTTGCAAAAATTGTCAAACAAGCTTATTTTAGATCTCTTACCCCTTTCCTCCTGTTTCCTTTGATTCTGTGTCTTCTTTCTGTTTTTCATCAACCTCTTCCTCCTCTTTAGGAGGTTTTTCTTTTTTATCTATAGTTTTAAATAAATCGTCAAGTGTTCGAGGGCGCCGTTCGGTTTCCCAGCGAAAGCCTGGCATTCGAAGGGTATTGTGGTTCGTTTGTCCCATAGGCAGCATCGAACCTTTTGGAGCTGTCATAAACTTTATTCGATCAACCTTATTATTACCAAAATAAAGTAACATTTCGCTACACACTGTTTTATTGACACCAATATAGGCTCGGTAGTCATCTTGGGCATAATAAACCGATTCGGCATTTCCTTCTACGTGCATTCGCCTCAGTTCGTTTTCTTCAAAAAAAGCAGTAATGTCTTTTCCTTTTATCTGATTGTAATAAAATTCATCCGTTGTATTAATGATAAAAGCATTTTGATTCATCAATATTTTATCAATCTTACCACTATCTAAACGCATCCGAACTGTATCGGCAGAAAATTGAGAAGTATCTGACCAAATAATGGGGTTTTCGTAAAACTCAAAGATCGAATCAGCTGCACTATATACCAAAGAATCACAAATCGCCTGCAAATCACTTTTTAAAATTCGAACATCTCTATAAGCATATAAAATACGGGTACTGTCATCCTCGCTTTTGCGCTCAGACACTAAGGTGTCAGAAGTCATATAAAAGGTATCGAGATCAATTAAAGCCGTCATAAAAGGGCGACCGCCTGTAGCCATTAAGTAATCCGTTTCTTTATTATAATCAGCCTGTTCGCATTCAATTCTTATGTTAGATGTTGTATCAACCCAAACGACATTTCCAAAGGCACGTCCCATACCTCCTTCGCTATCGTAGTCTACTCTATCAGCTTCTAAAATCTGCGCCTGATCTACAATTTTTGACCGACCATCAGTCGTAAAAACATCTGCTTTGGCATCGTATTTAATAACATCCGACTTAATATCTTGATCGCCATCTTGAAAATGTGCATTTCCTTCTAGATAAGTAATGTCGTTAGCTTCATCATATCGGATTTGATCAGCTGTTGCTTGTTTTGTACCATCTATAAAAAGAGCATTCCCTGTTAAGGTTACTTCTTTTTTTGTGCCATCATAGCGAATAATGTCTGCCGTAGCTTTTTGTTCAGCTTTTTGATATTGCGCATTTTTGGTAAACTCAGCGACACCTTGTTCTGTATCATAAAACCCACTTTCGCAATAAATTTTGCTTTCGCCTTGTGTGATTAAAGTCGGGGCTAAAAAGGTAGCAACTTTTGTTTTGGTATCAAATTTTAGGGTATCTGTTCGCAGTTCAAATTCGGGATCGACAATCATCACACTATCCTTAAAAAAGGCGACATCAGAATCGACATAATAGTAGCCTTTCTTACTCGTAAGTTGTCGATCTCCATCCGTCAACGTAGCTCCTGTGAAATACTTAGCTATTTTTGTATTCATATCATAGTTCAGGCGTTCAGTAAATAATTTTTGGTCGTTATTTACCATAACAACATCCCCAAAAAGGTCAGCAATTTTTTCGTTTCCTTTAAAGGACAAGGAGTCGGCAAAGATGTTTAAACTATCACCTTGTTGTATAATTATTTCTCCTCGTGCATTCACATTATTTGACTCTATAACGGCTGTATCGCAATACATATATACATTGCCTTGACGCAATTCAACGTTTCCTTTCAAATACTGAATTTCTCTCGCATCTGCTTGGATATATTCGCCTAGGTCGGAGTGATCTACAACTACTTTTTCGTCAATCTTACTCGTATCCTGCCCTTCTTCGGTAGTAGTAACTTGTGCTACCACTAGAAAAGGAAAAAGAAAACTGAGTAAAAAGAAAAGTTGTCGACTATTTTTTACCATATAAAAGGTATAACGATTGTTTGTTTTAACTGTTGTAAAATGACCTAATATATTACAAATTACTTAGTAATGGTCAAAAAATAAATTGATGGTTTATTTGCAAGTCATTGATTCTTAAATAATTCAACTTTTAAGTATCAGATTTGCTCCTTCTTCGCCGATTAAGCTACCGATTGCTACGCCCATTCCACCTAAACGAACAGAGATTCCAACGTTTTCCGACACCATTTCAACGATTGGTTTCTTTTGGTTTCCTACACCTAAAATTCCGCTCCACCAACAATCTACTTCTACTTTTTGATGAGGTAGAATAACCGTTTGTAATAAATCTATCAATGCTTTTTGAATTTTATCGGTAGTACCAAACTCATCAATTTCTTCTTCAACTTTCGCTAGGTTCCGACCACCTCCGAGTAAGATACGATGATCTATATTTCTAAAGTAAAAATAACCTTTATCGTAATGGTAACAGCCTTGTAACTTCAAGTTTGCTATTGGTTTGGTTATCAATACTTGATTTCGAGCAGGTACGGTTGGAATTGTTTTTAGTAATCGTTTAACAAAACCATTGGTAGCTACAAGCACTTTAGCCACCCGTATCGACCAGCCATTTTGCATTTGGAGATAAACCCCATTGGCTGCATCTTCAAGTTGATCGACAGCTAATCCATTTAAAATGTGAATGCCTTTTGAACGAGCAAGCGCCAATAAATTAGCCATCATTTCACCCGTATGAATTTGTCCTTCTGCTTGGTTTGCAATAAGATGCACGATAGTATCAAATCCAAGGCTCGGTATTTTTTCATCTACAATTTTATACACTTCATCATGTCCTATAATAGCTTCTATTTTTTTATTAAAATAAGAAATATGATCGGCACATTGTTGAAATGCTTTTTCTTCAGATGCTCTAAATAGCTCAAAGCCACCATACTCTTTGTATCTAATGGCAGTATCGCCCAATCGAGTACGTAAACGATGCAAACCTGCCCAACGTTTTGCTACCAAGCTCAATACTTCATCCTCCGAATGATGCTCTAAATCATCAAGCAATTCCGTCAGACTTCCAAAACATGCAAAACCAGCATTACGGGTACTTGCACCGATAGGTAAAACACCTCTTTCAAAAACGACGACATTCGCATTAGGTCTTTGTTCTTTTATTGTAATTGCTGCATTTAAACCAACGATACCACTACCAATAATAGCGATATCTATAGAATCGAAAAAACTTTCTCGTTCCCAATAATTGAGTGCTGCATTAATTTGTTTAGGCATGCTCCATCGTATCTTGCCACAATTCGATGTGGTTGTTTTCAGGATCACGAGCCCAAGCAAATTTGCCTTCATCGTGTATTTCTATTCCTTTTACTTCTAGACCTTTTTCTCGAAGATGTGCTACTACTTTTTCCATATCATACACCCTTAAATTTAAGGTAAATAAACGTTCTTCCATAATTGGTCGTTTTTTGGAATTCATAATAGAAAAAGCAGTATAGCGTTTTTTATTTTCGTTGGCATCAGTATAATACAGAGAAGCATAATAAGCTTCATATTCCTTTGTATATTCGTAGTCGATACCAAGGAATTCTTTATACCAATCGGCTAAGTCTTTTGGATTTTCGGAATAAATAAAGATTCCACCAATATTTGCAATCATAATTTTAATTTTACTTCATGATTGGAACAACTGCTCCAAAGAAACGGTCAAAATTAAGGAAATTGCTTGGAAAACGCTATTATATTTTCAAGCGATCTTTAGAATGGTATTTTGGGAATAAATCCTATGCTAAAAATAGAGTTCCAAATCCCTTAACTATTAAAATCTTTGCACATCATTCTACCCTATTGCGACAGCTTCAAGGATTGGAAATGTATCTTCAGCATAATAAAGTAACAAACTTAAAAATTGCGGTTTCTAAACTAAATGGTATCATCATTCAACCTAATGAGGTCTTTTCGTTTTGGTATTTAGTGGGTGATACTACAAGAAAAAAGGGATACAAAGCTGGTATGATGCTCGATCAGGGTAAAATTGTATCCGGTATTGGTGGAGGGCTTTGCCAATTGAGCAACCTTATTTATTGGATGGTTTTGCATAGCCCACTAACGGTAACCGAACGATGGCGCCATAGTTACGATGTTTTTCCTGATGCTAAACGAACGCTCCCTTTTGGTAGTGGCGCTACTGTTGCTTACAATTATGTAGATTTACAGTTTAAAAATGAAACGAAGCAGGCTTTTCAACTAAAGTTTTGGTTTGATGATCAAAATTTAAATGGTGCTATTTATACAACGGAAGCGATCCCTTATGACTATAAAATAGAAGAACGAAATCACCTTATACAAGGCGAAGTTTGGGGAGGCTATACTCGACATAATCAGATATTTAGAGTCGTTTATGACAAAAATGAGGTCTTAGTAAAAGAAGAATTACTTACACAAAATCATGCAATCATGATGTATCAACCTTTTTTAGAATAAGGCTTCCTCCAAAAATTCATCCTAGAAAAGGTACACTTTTCTTATATTTGGGTCTAATTAAATCTTATATAAAATGATACAACGAATACAAAGTTTATTTTTGCTTTTAGCAGCAGTTTGTGCCTTTAGCTTATTTGCATTACCCTTTGCTAGTACAGGCGATACGGTTGCTACTTCTAGTCTTTTTGCAGATAGCATATACGACATACAAGATCATGTAGCCTTAATTGCTCTTTTTGCAGCAGCAGGTGGCTTGGCACTTATTAGCATCTTTTTATTTAATAATCGCAAACTCCAGCTTATGCTCGGACGATTTGCAATTATTGCAAACATCATAGGAATAATATTGGTCATAGTCTTTTTTATGAATGAAAAAGAGAGCTTGGGAGCGGTCAATCCTGATGATGGTTTAGGTATTTATCCACCTATTCTTTTTATCGTTTTTGGAATATTAGCTTTACGTTATATCGGTAAAGACGAAAACCTCGTTAAATCTATGGATAGATTAAGATAAATAACAGCCCACTAGCCAACAAAAAGTATTTTATTTACAAATAACAACATTTTTTGTTTACATTTGTGTTCATAAATTTCATAACCACCTAAAATGTAAGTAGTATGAACACTCAAGAAGTAGCTAATAAGTTAGTCAACTTTTGTAAAACGGGCAATTTTCAAGAAGCTCAAGAAACGTTATACGCTGCCAATGCTGTAAGTGTAGAACCAGAGGGTTCTCCAAATCCTGTAACAGAAGGTATGGAAGCAATTGCTGCGAAAGGTCAACAATGGTCAAATATGATTGAAGAAGTGCATAGTATGGAAATATCTGAACCAATAGTAGCTGGTAATCATTTTTCGTTGACCATGAAAAACGATGTTACCTTTAAAGAAAGAGGTAGACAAAAAATGGAAGAAGTATGTGTCTATGAAGTGAAAGATGGAAAAATTGTAAGAGAGCAGTTCTTCTATCCACTACCTCCACAAGGATAAAGATTAAAAAACTCAGATAGTTTTTAGAAAAACGGATAGTACCTTAATGATACTATCCGTTTTTTAACTATACACACTTAGAAAAATTTTGAATTTATTCAATAGTTTTTGGGCAAATTAAAACCAACCCAACAACAAACTAAAGCCAACTAAAACTAAAATTCCTCCAAAAAAATCACTAAATATTTTTCTATTATTAATTAATTTATTTGAAAATTTATCAAACCCGAAACCAGCTCCAGCTAATATTCCTCCTAAGGGAAGGCTGTAACCAATAGCAAAGACAAACAGTGTAAACCAACTCAAAAAAATACTTCCTTGAAGAAAAGATGTACCTAAAATTATAGGAAAAATAGGATTGCAACTGGCTGAACAAGCTGTGGCAAAACCTCCCAAAGCTAATCCAAAAATGAACCCTTTATTCGCCAGTGTAGAAAATTTAGCGCTTAATTCAGTACCTAACTTAAATTCAAAAGGGAGCATATCAAGGCTCATTAGCCCCAAGTACACGACAAAAAGACCTGCTATTATTGTCCAATATTCACTGACAGTAGTCCCCAATGACTGACTTACAAATCCAGTCAATGCACCAAGTAAGGATAGGGAAATTACATTTCCGAGAAAAAATGAAAGTCCTGTCTTGACATGAGATTTTTTCTCGCCACTTTGTGTTCCTGCACCTGCATAACCAGTAACAGCAGCAACTACACCAATATTACAACAAGAGCCAACTGCTGCAAGGATTCCCATTAAAAAAACAGCAATAAAAAAAAGCGGTGAATTCAGTTGGCTTTCAATAACACCACTTGTCCATTGTTGGATATTTTCAAACATATTAATTTAATTTTTTTGCAGCGCACCTTGCTTTTTGTTCAGGAGAACATGTTTTTGATGACTTACATGCAGCAGGGTTACAAGAAGCTATCGGAGTGGTTGCTGAAACATAGGCTCTAAATAATTTCAAGGAATTAACAGATTCGCTATCTAGCAATGAAATATTTCCACCTCTTCCAAGGACAACTACAGATGGCGTTTCTTCTACACTTGTTTTTTCCTTAAAACTACTGTAGTGCTGATGAGAAGGATTCAATTCATAATATTCCACTGAATCTTCAGTGTCTTTTAGTTCCATAACAACTGCATCTACCTGTTTAGACAATTGCTTATTTTGATTTTCATCATCTCCTTTCAAAAGGACATAGACTACTTCTTCATCCGTTTCCATCCATTCAAAATCTTCAATGGAAGGCAGAAGAGAACTAAGTCCATCTTTTGAGCCAATGGCAGTCCTGAATGCTGACGAAATCGCCAAAACAAATGCCAAACCTAAAATGATAAGTCCAAGACTTTTTTTGTATTCTTTCTTATTCTTTTCTGGAGCAGGAACAGGAACAGTAGGAGGACAACAACTTGAGTTTGCAGTTTGATTTTGAGAACAACAGTTTGAGTTTTGTGAATTTTCCATAATATTTTATATCTGTTTTATTTTAAAGCTTAAATTCTTACTAAGTAGCTCACGATAATTAATTCGGTAAATTTTAGGGCGAAGATTTTTTTGATAGATTTCCTCAAAAAATCAATGCATAGCAGGGCTAAGGATTTATTTTTCGAGGAAATATAGCATGAGGAAAGTCTATTCCGAACCGCAAAGCGGGCGGGCTGCAAGATCGTTATAAAATACCGAAGTAATTGTTGTGAGCTACTGAATGGGGTTTTAAAAAGGACGCAAAATTTTCGTTATTTTTAACAACAACAAGAACCTCCTGATTCTTCATTAGAATCATCGATGACAGTTTCTACTCCTTCGCCGATAGCTCTTTTTAGTTGATAAAACGCTCGCTGAATTTTTGCCAATGGAGAAGCTATATTCATTCTCATAAATTGAGTGCCATTACTTCCAAACCATGTACCAGGAGTTAAAGCAAGTCTTGCATTATGGACAATCAATTTGCTTAAGGCATCAGGTGGCAAGTTCAATTGACTAAAATCTAACCATATTTGATAGGTTCCATCAGGACGAATGAGTTTCACCTCAGACAACTCTTTTTGTAAAAAAACTTCTACCCAATTGACCGTTTCTTCAATATAAGCGACCGTATCATCCAACCATTTTCCTCCATGAGAATAAGCAGCTAAAGTGGCGTAAGAAGAAAGTGCATTACCGTGGTCAAGGTATAGGGAAGCGATTGTCTTTTTCATCTTCTTATGAGTGTCTTCATCAGGAACATATAGAAAACCGTTGGAAATACTTTGCATACCAAATGTTTTGGCGGGAGAGCCTAAAACTGCAATATGCTGAGTACTGTCACTAAATGATGCTATACTATTAAATTTTGATCCTGAATAAACAATATCAGAGTGTATCTCATCGCTAATTATCCGTACATTATATTTGTTGGCCAGTACGACTAATTTTTGTAATTCTTGTTTTTTCCAAACACGACCAACAGGGTTGTGCGGGTTACAAAGTAAAATGACTTTGACATTCTCGGTTTTGAGTCTCAGTTCCATATTCTCAAAATCCATTTCGTAATTGCCATTTACCATTTTTAATGGGTTTTCTACGACTTGCCTATTCGCAGATTTTATCACTTTGAAAAACTGATGGTACACAGGTGTTTGAACCATTACCCCATCTCCTTCATTGGACAATTTTCTAATCAACAAACCTATCCCTGTCAAGACTCCAGATACCTGAATAAAAGATTTACTTTTTAGCGTTAAATCGTGTCGTCTTTGATTCCAATCAACTAAGGCATCAAACACTTTATTGGCATTGAATTCATAAGCAAAATTACCTCTATCAACTAATCGTTGCAATTCATTCGTAATAGGTTCGGCTACTTTAAAATCCATATCAGCAATCCAAAGTGGCATCAAATCGGTTCTCCCAAACATAGATTTCAGAAAATTGGGGCTACTCTTCGCATAGTTGTTTCCGAAAGATTGCGTTTCAATTTCAGAAGTTGTTGAACAACAATTCGTATTTGCTTCGGTATTGGGAGTACTACAATTTGAAGTATTAGAATTTTCCATTTTTATTAATTTTATTCTATAGACGCATTTTCAAAAAAAAGACGCAAAAAAACCCTGTAATAATGCAAGGCTTTTTTCGATTTATTAATTCTTATTTCTCTGCATAAACTCCAAGGCTAATGACAACATTTTTACCATTTTTAAATTCGGCGATTTCTTCCGGAGTAGCATACTGGCGTAGTATATCGTCCGGCAACTCAATTTCTCGCTCCTTAGTAACTTTAAGGTTTTTAAACCCTGCTTTTTTTATGGTATTTAAATAATCCTCTTTTTGCATTGCCCCAGAAATACAACCCGCATACATTTCAGAAGCTTCCAATATTCCTTTGGGTAATTCTCCTCTTAATACTATATCTGACATACTAAAGTGTCCCCCTTGTTTTAAGACTTTATACACTTCAGTATAAGCCTTATATTTATCTGGTACTAAATTCAAAACACAATTACTAAGAGCTACATCTATCGAATTTTCTGCAAGTGGCAAGTCCTCAATCTCACCTAAAACAAATTCAACATTTTGATAACCGAGTTTTTCCTTGTTTTTATTGGCTTGCTCAATCATTGCCTCTGTCATATCGACACCGATGACATAGCCTCTATCTCCAACCAAGCTACGTGCAACGAAAGCATCATTACCTGCTCCTGAACCAAGATCAAGCACGGTATCTCCTTCTTTTATTTTAGCATCTTTAGTTGGAATACCACAGCCTAAAGCATAGTCTGCTTCTTCAGCATATCCTTCAATTGCTTCGTAACTTTCATTAATTCTCCAGTCTTGGGCTGGTGAGCAACAGGAAGTAGTACAACAGTTGTCCTTAGAATTTACTACTTCGGTATAGGTTTTCTTTACTGCTTCTTTAATTTCTTTTGACATAATATTATTATTTGAATCTTATTAATTTTAATTACACCCTATAGACGGCATATCAAAAAAAAGACGCAAAAAATAATCAATTACAGTCTATATCACAATCTTGTGCACAGTCTTTCCTCTTGTAATCTAATA
Organism: Saprospiraceae bacterium; assembly: GCA_020630735.1. Taxonomy (GTDB): domain Bacteria; phylum Bacteroidota; class Bacteroidia; order Chitinophagales; family Saprospiraceae; genus JAHDIP01. The sequence goes on from JAHDIP010000209.1 coordinate 10,137, forward strand.
TATCCCCATAAACATCTGTTGTAATTGTGCAGCATTCTTCCATTAAAGATTTTAGCATTTCTCTCCCTCTTTGAACTCTTGATTTAGCTCCCGAATATGAGATGTTTAGTCTCTTAGCAATTTCTTTTTGTGGAATTTTTTCAATGTCTGCTAAAATCAATGCTTCCTTATATTTTTCTGGAAGAGAATTAATTAGTGGATGTAAACATTGAGATACTTCCGAAGTTAAGGTCATATCTGAAATTTCTGACACTCCAACTTCCTTTTCCAAGGTATTAACTTTGGCTTTTCTAAAATGGTTAACGACTTCGTTTCTTGCAATTTGATAAATCCAAGCAATCATTTTGTCATCGTTTCTCAAGGTATCAGACTTAGTAAACACCTTCAAGAAAACGTCTTGAACAATATCTTTTGTTAAATCGTTATTTTTAACTTTTCCGAAAACGAAATTCGTTAATCGTTCATTAATATTATTCCATACATTAATAGTATCCATGATATTAACAATCATTTTTTTATTAAAAATTCTTATGAATATTAAAGTTTATATCAAACAAATTCATATAAATTCTATTAAACGAAACCTAATTGAATAAGGTTATTTTTAAATAGACGAGAATATAGAAAAAAGACGCAAAAAAATAAAAATTTGCTCTTAAGTAGTTCACAACAATTACGTCGTGTGCTATCCCATAAACATTTGACAGCCTCTTATTACCATTACTCCAAAAAGAAAAAGCGGATAAAATCAAATTGATTTTATCCGCTTTTAGGAAGATATTTA
>JAHDIP010000210.1 GCA_020630735.1 Saprospiraceae bacterium
ACCAAGAGTAAGCCTGTAGTACCACGTTCCAAGAACAGCCATGTAGTATCACGTTCCAAGAGCAACCGTGTAAATCCGTCACCTATCCCCCCAATCCGTGTTCACCCACCTATTATGAATCATACAATCATGGTATCGTTGAATAGCTGCTTTGAGTTGCGTCTCCATTCGTTTACGAATCGCAGGTTTATCTTGCAGTATATTTTTTTGTAAAGAAGGATCAGTTGTATATTGGTATAAATTAGTAGCAGTCGAACCATCAAAAAGAAGTAAGTATTCTTCATCAATAATTTGATAAATATCTCCTGTGTGCATATAAGCATAATGCGTTTGTCTTGTATCAAAAACACTTTGCCCAAAAGCAGTATAAGTATTCGGATAATTAAGATAATCAAGTACACTAGGTAAAATATCCATTTGCTGCATCAGCTGATTCGAAGACCCTTTTAGTGAACCATCAGCCTTAAAAAAGAAAATAGGAATCTTATATTTTCCAACTTTTGTTTTGTATTCATCATGAGTCGATAAGCCAACATGATCAGCTGTAATAACAAATAACGTATTTTTAAACCAAGGCATTGTAGCGGCCGTTTTAAAAAAATGACGAAGTGCATTATCCGTGTATAAAACAGAGCGTTCTATTTTATCCATGTTAGGATATTTTTTTTCAAACCATTCCTCTACAGCGTATGGATGATGAGAAGTCAATGAAAAAAGCATCCCTAAAAAGGGTTGCTGATAGTCATTCACTTGTTTAGCCGCATACTGAAAAAAAGGATCATCCCAGATGCCCCAATTCCCATCATAGTCGGCATCATTATTATAATGTCGGCGATCGTAGTAATGATCAAATCCGGTCAGTTTAGCAAACCGTTCAAACTCCATCGAACCTTCATTTGCTCCATGGAAAAAGCCAGACTGATAACCTTCTTTTTTTAGCACGGCAGCAATGCCATCTACTCGATTACTTTGGTAGGCAGAAAACATTAATGGATCACTCATTAATGAGGGAATGCCAGAAGCAATAGCGACAATACCTTGAGTAGAACGCAGACCATTTGCATAAGTATGTTGAGCATAAAAGCTTTCCTGTAAGAGCGAGTCTAAAAAAGGAGTGAAGCCTTTATACTCATTAAACGAACTCATATATTCTTTTCCAAAACTCTCTAAAGCGATGATAAAGACATTCTCTTTTTGCATTGAAGTGTCAGGCTTTGGGAAACGATATATCGGAATGATATCATCAAGCTGTTCATTAGAAAAATCTTTTCGTTCTTCGAGAAAACGTTGTTGGCTAGAAAAAATGAAACCCAAACTTGTATTGGAGACTAATGGAGCAAGCCGCATATCACTCACATAATTGGCGGCAGTGATTGGCATTACAGGTCGTAGTTGTAGGCCTCCTCTTGCTGCAACTATTGCCAGACCAATACCAAGCAAAAAAACGAAAATGGAAGGAAATAGCTTAGATGGATACTGAGGCGCAGAAAGTTCTACTTTTTGGTACAAATAATAAATGAGCCACAGTAAAAAGAGAAAAAATAAGAGAACATACCAAAAATCAATAAGGTATGTAAAAGTGAGATCTAATGTATTTTGAAACATAAAAAGATCACTCCCATTACTTCGTCTGAAGGCAAATTTATAGAAACCAACATCAATCATTTCAAATAATAAAGCGATACTGTTACAAAACATAAAAATCCCTAATTGTATTTTTTTGTACCAATTTTTGCTACGCCAAGGAAGCGGCAATAGAAATGATAGAATGAATATAGCATTGATATAAACTAGAGCAGCAGTATCAAATCGTAAGGCGTAGAAAAAGAGTTGACCTAATTCGGGGATAGATATAGCTGGGAAAAAGTCTGCATTGACAAAATAGAAAAAAAACCTACAAAGCGAAAAGGCTAATAAGGCTACAAAAAATCGAAGTAATAATTGGATGAAATAATGAAAATGTTCTTTCATTTATGCATTCTACTGTCCTAAAAATATGCAATATAGATAATTCTTATGGGATTATATTTTGATAAAATAAAACTATATTTAATATGTTTTAATATTAAATATAAAATTATTGAGTTTTCGAAAATAGCTTTGATTTTTTAAACTAAAAACTCTATCTTGCCTTCAGATAGCGAAAGCCATCTACCAAAAATATACCGCTTGAGTACCAACTAAAGTTTTGGGTCAACACTTATTATATAGGAACTCATCTCATGACTGCTAGTAGGGCGGGCCTCAGCCATTGACTTGTCTGGCTTCTTTTCTTTCGAGAAAAGGACAGGAGGATTACTGAAACCAGTTTGGACGTTCTATACTTGTCTATCGGGGTCCAAAAACACCTCTTGGTACTTAAGCGTATGTTTTTCCTTTCTATACCTACCGTTATTCAGCTTAAGAGGTATCCTAAGCTGCTATCATTTGATTTTCAATGTTACAAAGTATTGATTTATGGAATCTGAGGTGGGATTACATTTTTATAATGACCATTCATTAATGCACGTTTCCGTAGCATTTCCATATCTCTAACAATTGGTAATAATCGTTCAAGGTGAGTAAGCATGTATTCTTGTCGATCACGTTCATTGGATATACAGAGAAATTCGTACTCTTGCTCCAATGAAAATCCAACATGATGTGCAATGCTGAACGTTTTAAAATGTTCCGTGTTGGTCGGAACACTTTTTTTAATGTTCAATGTTTCAAATAATTGTGCTAGTCCTTCCAATATCCTATCATTTGGCTCTTTTTCGCCTGTACTATCATCTGTCAATCGCTCGATATCGGCACCTGAGTACAATTTATTAGGAGCCACACGGTAAAATTCATGAATTTTAAAGACTTGAAGAGCTTGCGTTTTTACGTCCATTTCTCCTTTTTCTCCCCTTCTTTCTATAGACAATAATTTGATTTCGGTACCAAAATCCATCACCTTTTCATCAATAAATGCTGGAATACCGAAAGTGATTCCGTTTTGGTCACATTCACGAATCAATTGTTTATAGCGGGGTTCAAAAATATGAAGATTCAAACGCTCTCCAGGAAACACCACCATCTTTAATGGGAATAATGGTAAGAAGTCAGTCATTAAAAATAGTCTTTTACGTTTTTTTTTCTTAAAAATACAAAGTAATTGTAATATATCGTTAACTTGTAAGCCACATCAACTACTTCTAAGAAGCCGTTTTAAAATAGCTTCTAACCGCAATTTTATGAAAAAATACACTTAATAGCAAAAAGACAACGGATAATAGTTGATTTCCTTCTAATGATAGTATACCTATATATATCATTTCAAAATAACCTTACTTTGTATTAAGTTATTTAGCACAGCACAAAATACTACACATATACAAGGTCTTCGATAAAAACAAAGAGATAGTTCTTGCGATGATCTGAGGTTTTTATTTATTGTTTGAACTTTCATTTAGATTTTAGTTCAAGTATGAAGCAACTTGGAAAATAGAACGTATAACACCATAAAAATTATTTATTATGACTTGCCAAACCCTAAGATTTTCAACTCGACTTTTCCTCCTTGTAGGACTATTTGCTTTTTTACTTAGTTCTTGCAAACAAGAAGAACCCAAGGCTAAAGCAATGCCTGCCAATATTAGTTCCTATGTATATGCTTATACCTCTGGCTATATTTCAAAAGCAAGTCCTATACGAGTTCGTTTGACAAGTGCTCCTATTACAACAGATAAGGTTGGTACGGAAGTAGAAAACGGTATTTTAACTTTTCGTTCTGGCATTAAGGGGACAGCAAAATGGGAAAATGCGCAAACTATATTATTCGAACCTACAGAACACCTTCCATCTGGCACAACATATGTAGGAGTGGTTAACTTAAAAAAACTCTATCCGTCTGTACCTGCTGATACCGAGGTTTTTGAGTTTGATTTTAAAGTCAAAGACCAACACCTGAATGTATCGGTTAATGGTTTACGCTCTTTAGATGTTACAGAACGGAAGGAACAAACCCTAGTTGGTTATATAAAAACGTCAGATATCGCTAATCCTGATTTAGTGAAAAAAGTATTGACCGCCAAGCAAGGTGAAAAGGACTTAATGATAAGATGGGAGCATAAAAGCAATAATACAAGACACGAATTTTATGTAGAGAAAGTCCAAAGAGGACAAACTGCATCTTCAGTTCAGTTAGATTGGAATGGAAATGCAATGGGGCTTGATACTAAAGGAAATAAAGTAATAGAAGTTCCAGCTATTAGTGATTTTAAAGTATTGAGTGCGCAAGTTGTGCAAGAAAGTGATCAGTATATTAGAGTAACTTTTTCAGATCCTTTATTACAGTCTCAAGACTTCAATGGTCTTATCCAAATAGAAAATTATACAAGAGGTTATCGTTTTACAGTAGATGGAAATCAACTTCGTATTTATCCTAAACGAAGAGTAACTGGCGAACGAAAACTCAAAATTGTGGCTGGAATAAAAAGTGCTTTAGATACAAAGTTAAAAGAAAAAACGGATTGGAATTTATCTTTCGAACAAATAAAACCTAAAGTACGTCTAGTTGGCAATGGTGTTATCTTACCAGAATCTGATGGACTAATTTTTCCATTTGAGGCAGTCAGTCTAAATTTTGTTGAAGTAGAAGTTTTTAAAATTTTTGACAATAATATTTTACAGTTTTTGCAAACAAACGAATTAGTTGGCTATGGTCAACTTGAGCGTGTAGGTAAAATTATTATGCAAGAAAAAGTTGATATCAAAAGACTAGATCCAGATGCTAATACCAACGAATGGACACGCTATGCCTTAGATTTAAGTCGCTTAAAAAATGAAGACCCGAATGCAATTTATCAAGTGCGTATAGGTTTTCGACCAGGCTATTCAACCTATCCTTGTTCTTCCGATATAGAAGGCGAAGACGATTTGACCGTTGTGGATGAACAGAACGAAGATGGTGAATTTAAAAGTATCATGGGCGATTATTATGGAATCAATGGTTGGTACGAAGGTTTTGAATGGGGACATCGGGAAAATCCTTGTTTCCCAGCTTACTATTGGTCAAATAATTTTATTCGTAGAAATGTTTTAGCTTCCAATTTAGGCATCATTGCTAAAAGTGGAAAAGATGGTGCTTACTTTATTTCTGTAGCTGATTTAAGAACTACCGAACCGATAGCAAGTGTACAATTAGACTTCTATGATTATCAACAACAATTGTTGGAGAGTACGCATACAGATGGTGACGGTAATGCAACAGTTGATTTAAGAAAGAAACCTTTCGTAGTAGTGGCTTCCTATAATGGAGGTAAAGGGTATCTCCGTTTGATGGACCCTAATGCCTTATCGCTTAGTCGTTTTGATGTGGCAGGAGCTGTTACCCAAAAAGGCTTAAAAGGCTACTTATATGGTGAGCGTGGTGTATGGCGCCCTGGCGATAGTTTGTACCTCAATTTTGTTTTGGAAGACAAGGCTGGAAATTTACCTCCTAATCATCCACTAAGTTTTGAGCTATTCGATCCTCGTGGTCAATCTCAACATAAAATCACGACAACGAAAAACGTCAATAATGTTTATCCACTACAATGTGTAACAGACCCTGATGCACCTACAGGAAATTGGCGGGCAGAAATAAAAATTGGTGGGGCTAAATTTACCAAAACCTTAAAGATAGAAACGATCAAACCCAATCGGTTAAAAATAAATCTTGACTTTGGGAAAGAAGAATTAATTGTCGGTGACGAAAATCTAAAAGGTGATCTTCAAGTCAATTGGTTGCATGGTGCGCCTGCTCAAAATTTAAAAACGAAAATAGAAGTACAAGTTAAAGCTATGAAAACTTCTTTTTCTACCTTCAAAGAATATGCCTTTGATGATCCTGCTCGAAAATTTGAGGCAGAACCTCAAGTTATTTTTGAAGAAGCGGTAGACAAAAATGGTAAAGCCAAAGTAGGTGCTACCATTAGTACTAGCGATGCTGCTCCTGGTAAACTAAAAGCTAATTTCAAAATCAGAGCTTTCGAAAATGGTGGTGATTTTAGTACCGATGTTTTTGCGATGCCCTATCATCCGTACAAATCTTATGCTGGTGTTTATATTCCTGAAAACAAATACAAACAACGTCGTTTGGATATAGGAAAAGAAAATAAAGTAGATTTTGCTGCAGTAGATACAGATGGAAATCCACTTGCAGGTCGTACCCTTGAAGTGGGTTTATATAGAGTAAATTGGCGTTGGTGGTGGGACAGAGATAACGACAATGTTTCTCGTTACAACAGTAGCACCCACGTTGATGCTATGAAAAAACAAACTCTCAAAACCAATGGAAAAGGGGAAACTGATTGGGGATTACAAATAGATAGATGGGGACGTTATTTAGTGCGTGTTTGTGATCCGAAAAGTGGTCATTGTTCTGGTCAATATTTTTATGCAGGCTACCCTTGGTACGATAATGATGGTAGTGGTAAAAATAGAAATGCAGCAGCGATGCTTGCCTTTTCTGCCGACAAAGAAAAGTATAATGTTGGCGATCCTGTTGAGCTAAGTATTCCAACAGGAGAAGAAGGTCGCTGCTTAATCTCTATCGAATCAGGCACTAAAGTAATCGAAACCTATTGGATGGATGCAAAGGCAGGCGAAAACAAATTTAGTTTTTATGCTACCGAACAAATGGCACCGACAGTGTATGCCAATGTAACACTTATTCAACCGCATGGTCAAGTCAAAAATGATTTACCGATACGAATGTATGGAGTCATTCCGATTAATGTTGAAAACAAAGAAACTAGATTGGACCCAATTGTCTCTATGCCAGATGTTCTTGAACCTGAACAACAAGTAACGGTAGAAGTAAAAGAAAAAAATGGAAAACCAATGGCGTACACAATCGCCTTAGTAGATGATGGATTGCTAGACCTTACTCGTTTTAAAACACCAAATCCTTGGGATGCATTCTATGCTAGAGAAGCTTTGGGTGTCAAAACATGGGACATTTACGATCATGTTTTGGGAGCTTATGGTGGCGAACTCGAACGTATATTGAGTATCGGTGGTGATGGTGAAGTTCGCCCAGGGAAAGGTAGCCAACGAGCCAATCGCTTCAAACCTGTTGTTCGAAATATTGGCCCTTTTTATTTAGAAAGTGGTGCAAAAGCAAGCCATACGATTGATATTCCAAATTATGTAGGTTCCGTCAGAACGATGATTGTAGCTTCCAATAATGGCGCCTACGGTCGTTCCGAAAAAACAACGCCAGTCCGAAAACCCTTGATGGTTTTAGCGACCTTACCTCGTGTATTAGGTCCTACCGAAACCCTAACTTTGCCTGTCAATGTTTTTGCTATGGAAGAAAAAGTGAAAGATGTAACGGTTACATTAGAGGAAACTAGTGGACTCGTTGAGATAGTTGGCGATAAAACTCGTAACATTCGATTTGACAAACCTGGTGAAGATATGGTCAGCTTCGATCTCAAGGTCTCAGAAACAGTCGGTGTTGCTCGGTTCAAAGTAACGGCTAAAGGTGGGGGAGAAGTGGCTAGTCAAGAAATAGAAATTCAAGTGCGTAATCCGAATCCATATGTTACTGATGTACACAAAAAAGATGTAGCTGCTGGCGATACTTGGTCTAAAGATTTTGAACTTAAGGGAATCAAAGGAACGAACACAGGTATACTAGAAGTATCGAACATTCCACCGATTGATCTGGGCAAACGATTGAATTATTTAATTCGTTATCCACATGGTTGTATTGAACAAACAACTTCTTCGGGTTTTCCTCAATTATATGTTGATCGATTGATGGAAATTGATTCGAAGAAAAAAGAACAGATTCCTGAGAATATAAAAGCGACGATTGATCGCTTAAAAATGTTTCATCTGTCGAATGGTGGATTTACTTATTGGCCAGGCTACGACTATTCGCCTTGGGGAACCAATTATGCAGGACACTTTTTATTAGAAGCTAGAGCTTTGGGCTATACCGTACCAGATTATATCATTGATACTTGGATTGAATTTCAAGGAAAGACGGCAAGAGAATGGACGAAGGATACTCGTGAATCTCGTTACTACTCTTATGGTTCTAATGCGCAACTCATGCAATCGTACCGTTTGTATACCTTAGCTATGGCGAAAGCTCCAGAGCTTGGTGCGATGAATCGTATGCGAGAAATGAATGATCTTTCTAATATTTCATCTTGGCGATTAGCTGCTGCTTATGCCTTGGCAGGTAAACCCGAAGTGGCTAAAACAATTATGGCAAAGCTCGACAAAAATGTAGAAGATTACATAGAGCTATCGCATACCTATGGTTCAGGATTGAGAGACATGGCGATGATTTTAGAAACGCTTACCTTGACAGGTGAAATAGATGCGTCGAATGATATGGCTCGAAAAGTATCAGAATATTTGAGCAACGACCGTTGGTACGGAACACATACGGTTGCCTATTCTTTATTGGCTATTGGAAAATATGTAGGCGATACAAAAGTAGGTGACAAGTTTCAATTTGTCTATCAGTTAGGGAATGGAAGTAAAGTTACTGCTAGTTCTACCAAACCAATTATGCAAGTAGATATTCCTGTTGATCAGTTATCTAAAAAATCGCTTTTACTTGAAAATAATAATGGAAAATTATTGTACGCTCGTCTTATTGTATCGGGTCAACCATTGATTGGTGATAAAACAGAAGCTGCTAATAAACTTGAAATGAAGGTAAAGTATACTGATATAAAAGGGAAAGATATAGACCCTGCTAAGATTACCCAGGGGACAGATTTTATAGCAGAAGTTACCATCAAACATCCGAATAAAAAAGGAAGACGATACGAAGAAATGGCACTCTCCCAAATCTTCCCTTCTGGTTGGGAAATCCACAATTCTAGAATGGATAATGTAGAGGGCTATACTGGTACAACAAAACCAGAATATCAAGATATTCGAGACGATCGTGTACATTCATACTTCGATATTGCTGCAGGAGATACGCATACCTATCGAGTTCAATTGAATGCTGCTTACCAAGGTCGTTATTATATGCCGACGGTATATTGCGAGGCGATGTACGACAATACGATCAATGCTCGCCAACCAGGTAAATGGATTGAAGTTGTAAAAGGCGATGGCTTATACACGCAAAATTAGAATAGATTTTTTTAAGTTTTAATATCCGAAGATTCTTAATGATGATAATGAAACGAAGGTAGCGTCAAGTTACCTTCGTTTTTTTTTGGTACTCGCTATAACTTTATGTGTTAATTCGGTACATTTACAAAAAAAACATGGATCTCACCAATCTATTTTCGCTTGGCATATTAGGGATAGGCTTATTCCTTATACTTGTAGGCATCTATTGGTTATTTAAGAATATGCAATTAAAAAGTCGTAGTGTATTACATAGTGCTACAGTCGTTGAGCACAAAAAAGATCGAAGTGTCAATGGAGAATTATTACATTACCCAATCGTACGTTTCCAAACCAAAACAGGCGAGCAACGAAAACTAAAATATCCTAAAGGTAGTTTCGAAATTGAAATCGAAGAAGGCGAAACTGTTGATGTGCTTTACGATTCAAGCAAAGAACAACTCACCTTAAACTCCAATTTTTGGTTAATATTTATGCCTGTGTTTGTCATTTTTTTAGGCATCGGAAGTATGGCATTAGGGCTACTTTTAAACTAGATTCATATTCCTAAAAAGTGTCAAAACTTTATACCTGTGCTGATCCCGAAATTATAATAAGGAATATTGATAGTATTAAATTCATGGAAAAGATCTGTTAAGGCTACTTCCCCTTTAAATTCGATAAATGACTTTATATTTTTATATACTTTAAACTCATATCCCACACCAACATTAGGGAGCAAAATAAAACTAATTGGAGAAATTTGAGCTTGACTTAAAGCTTGTTCATGCTGACCACATTCTGTAATATAGGATTCAATTTTTGAGGAACTAAGATATAAAAAGTCAAAGCCTGATTGAATATACAAGTGGTTGTCTTGTTCATTCAATTTAAATTTATTGCGCAGTGGAATAGTCACATAATACAATTCCTGAGTGTGGCGCATGTAAGAATTAAGATAATCATTACCATGTGATGAATTGAAATCGCAATTCAACAGCATAGAATAATTAATAAAGTCAAGGTTTATTTGATTGACATGGATACCGGTATAAATTTGGTGTCGCTCATTTATGGCATAATAAATATTCCCACCTATACTATAACCTAATTGAGGATCGCCTAAGATTGGTTTTTTATGAAAGTTTATGAGTGTATATTTTGGCATTACTTCTACTCCAAAATGGAATTGCTGTTGTCCATAACTCAATAGAGAAAAACTAAAAAGGAGTAAAAAAGTGAGTAGTAATTTCATCTGTTTAAAATTTACTTTAAGTCCAAAAACAACCCAATTTGCTAAGCGTAGTTTGCAACTACGCTTGACTATTTCGCTGTTTCTAACAGCACCTTTTGCACGATGCTAAAAGAATGATTCGTTTTAATCATTCCTTTGTGTGCCTGCCTGTCGCAGACAGGTTTAAGCCTTAATCATGGACGTTTCATTTATTTAAAATTTTTCTTCTTGCTAAAAAAATATCCATATCTGCTAAGCGTAGTTGAAAACTACGCTTTTATATTTCGCTGTTTTAACAGCGCCTTTTGCACGATGCTAAAAAAGGATCGGCTTAATCATCCCCTTGAGTTTGTGTCTAATTTTTTATATACTTTAAAACGAAAAAAGTGACCTAAAATTTTAAAGAAAGCAAAAAAAAGCGAAGCGCTTTTGGCGCCTCGCATAATATAGTTAAGAGAATTAATCTCTAATTAATAGACGAAACTAT
>JAHDIP010000211.1:0-7325 GCA_020630735.1 Saprospiraceae bacterium
ATGAGCGAAAAAGAACGAATTGACATTTTACAAAAAATAGAAGCAGACTTTCCTGTACAGCAGATGTACTATAAAGGCGTAGAAGTATGGCCCATTTTGAGATTGCTTTATACCTTTGCTTATGAGATAGAGCCATCAGAAAAAGTGATCAATAATCGCCTATCAAAAATAAAATTCCCCGCTCAACAAATTCTCAAATCAAACAAAATTGAAAAAGAAGATAAGGAAGGAAACTTAACCGACCTCAAACATTCAGACATTGTCTTCGTAGCAAGAGCCTATAATAGAAGAGAGCTTTACCAAGGAAAATATTTTAGCAAATATGCTAATGCCTTACAAGCTTATATCGAAGAGCATACCAATTTTTCGATTTTAGAATACTCCGTTTTTGATGTGTTTTTTCAACCTCGATATGGTCAATCCAAACTAATCAATAAACCAATTTATACGACCTTATTAAAACAAAAAATAAAAAATCTCCTTCCCAAAAGATCAGCCAAAATCGAACAATTTGATGCCTTTCTGAATTACCTGAAAAATAAAGACTTAAAAACGAATGCAAGCGGAAAAGCGATTCAAAAAGATGTTGAATTAATTTTCTTATACCGTGATTATTTTATCAAAACATTAGCAGCCTTAAAACCCAAAGCAGTACTTTTTATTTGCTATTATACAAAGGTACACATGGGTTTGATATTAGCCTGCAAAGCATTAAGAATTAAAAGCGTAGAAGTACAACACGGCGAACAAAGTTTGTATAATTATAAATACAACGGTTGGACAAATATACCCAATGAAGGTTACCAATTATTGCCTTCCGATTTTTGGGTGTGGGGAATGCCCAACTTTCGACAAATTAACGAATGGGCTTCAACTACACAAAACCATAAAGCATCTCTAGGCGGCAATCCATGGATGAATTTCTACCTGAAAAATATTTTCAAAAAAAGCCCTGCACCAAAACGATTAACAGAAGTAGTGGTTGGAAAAAGATATAAGGTTCTCATCTCATTGCAGTACTTTGAAGATTTCGAAAAGAGCCCTTTAGCTGATGCGATACGTTTATCCGATAATGATTTTATCTGGTTTATTCGATTGCATCCAAAGTTGATGGCAGACAAGCCCAAAGTTGATCAGCTCTTAAAATCGAAAGGTTGTTTAAATTATGATTTGGATATTGCAAACGAACTCAATTTGTATCAACTTTTTGAAGTAGTTGATTTGCAAATTACCTTTTGGTCAACAGTAGCTTATGAAGCCTTGTTATTTGATATTCATACCATCATTGTGCATCCTTATGGTTACGAAACCTTGAAAGACTATATTCACAAAAATCATTTTAAGTATACACTCGATTCGCAAGAAATAGTTAATATTATTCGAGTACCAAACTTCACAAAAGAAACAGAAAAGTTTATAGAAACGGACGATCGTATTATCGAAGCACAGATTGAAGAAATTTTAGAAAAAAGCAAAGTGTAAATGCAGGCATTGAAATTCTATATCAAAGAATTTTTAAAAAAAATATATACCATTTTTGTGATTCCGTTTAAATATAGCGATTCACAAATTTATGCATTTGTACCACGTCAATCAGAACTAGGAAAGCATTTAATTATCAGCAAAGGCTGTGAGATTTTGGCACCAGTCAAAATTGGAGACTTCACTTCGTTTAATAATCATGTTCGCCTCGATCCATTCACCAAATCAATTGGTAAATTTTGTTCAATTTCTCATTCTGTAAAAATAGGCTTAGGGCCACATCCGCACGATTTTGTTAGCACCAATTCAGCTTTGTATGGAAAGGGGAGAGGTTTGGTAAAAGAAAGTTTGTACAACGAGCGAGCCGACAAAGGTGAAACCATCATCGAAAATGATGTCTTGATCGGAAGTTCAGCGATGGTGATGGCTGGGGTTACTATTGGCAACGGAGCAATTGTAGCAGCAGGTAGCATCGTCACGAAAGACGTTCCACCTTATGCCATTGTCGCAGGCATTCCCGCAAAAGTCATCAAATATCGCTTCGACGAAAAAACGATTGAACGCCTACAAACCAGCAAATGGTGGGATACTGATCTTCGTATTTTAGCGAAGCACAGTCACTTAGCCAAAGAGCCGATAGCCTTTTTAGATGCTATACAAAAAGAAGTTTAAAATTCGCTGTATATTCGCAATTCTTTAAAATAGAACAAAAAGCATTATTTTTCGTTTGTTAAAAAGAGAATAATTTGGTTCTCTAGGTCTTTAAGAATGACCTAAATACTTTATCCTTAATACAAATCAATGTCCTACAAAATACTGACAATCGTTGGCACAAGGCCCAACTTCATAAAAGTTACCCAATTCAACAAGCATCTAAATCGTCCAGATTTAGGATTGACACACAAAATTGTACATACAGGTCAACATTATGACGATAAAATGTCGAATATCTTTTTTGAACAATTTAGACTCAAACCAGATTTTTGGCTCAATATAAAACCTGCTTCGCCCAATACACAAATTGCGAATATCATGTTGAAGCTAGAGGAAGTGATTAAGGAAGAACAACCCGATCTGATGCTAGTCGTAGGCGATGTCAATTCTACTTATGCAGCTGCAATAACCGCACACAAATGCGGTGTGCCGTTCGGGCATATTGAGAGTGGCTTACGTAGCTTAGACATGGGAATGCCTGAGGAAAATAATCGCTTATTGACGGATCTGATCTCCAACTATTTTTTCATTACAGAACAAAGTGGTTGGGATAATTTGAAGAATAGTGGCAAAGATGAATCGACAATGTTTTTTGTTGGCAACACGATGATCGACACCTTAGTCGCTTTCGATCCTGAAATCGAAGCATCCGATATTTTAGCTCAGAATAATCTGACAAAAGGTGAATTTGTTCTCATGACCATGCATCGACCTGCTACCGTAGATAACAAAAAAGGGCTAGAAGATTTATTAGAAATTATTCGTTCGATTACAAAAAAAACGAAGCTTGTTTTCCCGATTCATCCTCGTACCTTAGCTCGTCTAAAAAGCTTTGATTTAGAAAACGACCTAAGAAGCATTGACAATCTAGTACTAACTGGGCCAATGGATTATTTTGCTTTTCAGAAACTCATCAAGTACAGTAAATATGTCGTAACTGATAGTGGAGGCATTCAAGAGGAAACGACTTTTCGTCAAGTGCCTTGCCTGACACTTCGCCTCAATACTGAACGACCAAGTACGATTACATTAGGCACTAACACATTAGTCAAACTAGATGTTGAAGAACTCAAAGGCTATATTGATCAAATCGAAAATGGTACTTACAAAAAAGGCAGCATTCCACCTATGTGGGATGGCAAGGCAACAGAACGTATTGCTGAGGCTATTCTAAATAAAATAAGCGCTAGCATTAAAGTGGTCGTTTAGTTATGAAGGTTTTATTCATGTTTTCTGGTTTACCGCATTATTATAATTTGATTTTGAGTCGTCTCAATCGAGTAGATGGCTTAGAGATCGTAGTTGTAGTGCCTAGAAAAGAAGATAAGATCGGAGGCGGTGTACACGAAACAGAAGACGGCATTAATTTTCGCACCCATTTTTTGAAGCAACGCAAGTCATTGTATAAGTATTTCTTTGAAGGCTTTGAAGATGTTTTGGAAGAAGAGCAACCAGATATTGTCGTCACCATATTTTACTTCGCTTTTAGTTTTTTGCATCACCAGCCTACTCGTAAGGTGATGAAAAAACATAAGATCAAATTAATCTATAAAGACATCCCTTTTCGATTACCCAAATATGAAGATGCTGTTGATTATTTTGTTGAGCAAAAAGCAAAAGATGCGAATCCGATCAAAAAACTAGGCGTCAATATCGCTGCCCGATTTTACAGAAATATCAGTAGCCGCTTGTATCAATCTTTTGATGCACACGTCAATTATGTCGAAAAAGCATATGACATTTTTGGAAGTTACGGCGTGCCCAAAGAAAAAATCTTCATCACCTACAATTCGATAGACAATGAAGTGATCAACGAACAGCGGAAAGAAGTAGAAAATCTAGAACCGATTTTACCTTACAACCCTTATCGTATTTTTCACATTGGTCGTTTGATTGAGTGGAAACGAGTAGACTTATTGATCAAAGCAGTACATCAGCTTAAACAAAAATATCCTAAAATAGAATTGCTCATTATAGGCAAAGGACCTTTGATGGAGGACTACAAAAAAATGGTGACAGATCTAGAGTTAGAACAACAAGTTAATTTCCTAGGAGCTATTTATGATGCCAAATTATTGGGGCGTTATTTTCAAGCTTGTTCCACTTATGTATTGGCAGGTATGGGCGGTTTGTCTTTAAACGAAACGATGGCTTGGGGCTTGCCCGTTATTTGTTCGGTTTGTGATGGTACAGAGAAGCACTTAGTACAAGATGGCTATAATGGAAAATTTTTCGAAGATGGAAACCTTGATGATTTAGTAGCTAAGATTGACTACATGTTGGCAGATCCAGAACGTACCAAACAAATGGGCGAAAATTCCCTCAAAATAATTAATGAAAAAATAAACGTACATACGGTCATAAAAGGCTATCTTCGTGCCTTCAATTATGTAACCAACGACCGATATCAATTAAGCTATAAGCCTGCAACTAATCTAACTTAACCTTCAATGCGTACATTCTTAGACCATAGCTTCAAAGGTTTATACTATTTTTTGACCGATAAAAACTTCCGTACTTTTATTTGGCTCACACTTCGTTATGGCGACAAAAAACGCTTTGTCCCCACCAACACAAAAATAAGAACTTATCGTTTGCATCTGCCTGATGGACCTTCCTTCGTTTGGCAATTCTATGAAATATTTTTCAAAAGAAGTTATCGTTTTTCTACTACTAAAAAACAACCTGTTATTTTTGACTGTGGTGCTAATATCGGTACCAGTTGTTTGTTCTTCAAAGAAGAATATCCAGCAGCCATTATTCATGCTTTTGAGCCTGACCCAACTATTTTTAAAGTTTTATCCGAAAATTTGCAAAGAAATCAATTAACTGACGTACACCTTTATAATGTAGCAGTTTGGAAAAAAGAAGAAACGCTAGAGTTTACTAGCGAAGGGGCAGATGGCGGAGCATTAGCGACTGGTAGTACCAATACGGTAAGTGTTCAGGCTATTCGGTTAAAAGATAAAATTGAAGCAACAGGCGAAATAGATTTACTAAAAATAGACATTGAAGGGGCAGAGGTAGAAGTGATGCGAGATTGTGCATCGGCACTAGAAAATGTACAAAATATTTTCGTTGAATATCATTCGTTCAATAATCAGCCTCAACACCTCAATGAAATACTAGAAATTTTAAGCAAAAACGGCTTTCGCTACTATATCGAAAACGAGTCTTCCCGTAGAATTCCTTTTGTTGATAAAACGGGAAAATATGCGATGGATATGCAGATCAATGTATTTGCTTATCGAGTATAAAAATTTACTTGGAAAGTAATATAGACAAATGAAAATTGCCTTAATAAATACATCCGATATACAAGGAGGAGCAGCAATAGCTTGCTATCGCCTAGCAAAGGCATTGGACGAACGAGAAGGAGTGAAGGTAAATATGTTAGTCAAAGAACAATTAGCAAAAGATAGCTTTATTATTAACGCAAACGACGGAAAATTTAAAGCACTAAAAGGACAAGTACAGTTTGCTTTAGAAAAACTTAGCTTCATACCTTACGAAAGTTCAAAATCCATCCGTTTCTTTTTTTCCAATCCAAACGTAGGGCAAGATATCAGCGAATTGCCAGTCATACAAGAAGCAGATATTTTACATTTTCATTGGATCAATAAAGGATTTTTATCCTTCCGTAGTATCGAAAAATTATTAGCCTTAGGCAAACCAATCGTTTGGACGCTGCATGATATGTGGGCATTTACAGGGGGCTGCCATTATTCCAAAAGTTGTACCAACTTTACCTTCAAATGTGGCAATTGTCATTTCTTAAAACATCCATCGGATACAGATTTGTCCAACACAATTTGGAAGAAGAAAAAAGCAATTTATAAAAAAGGTAAGCTACAAATGGTGACCTGTAGCAAATGGCTAAAATCAGTGGCAGAGACTAGTTCTTTATTAGAGTCGGTGGAAGTCAATAGTATTCCTAATCCAATTGATACCACCATATTTAAACCTGCAAAGAGCAATAAAGAAAATGGAAAATACGTCATCCTTTTTCAAGCGATGAACATCAACGATAAACGAAAAGGATTACATTATTTTCTAGAGGCTTTGACTATTCTAAAAAAAGAAAACCCAACGTTTGCTGAAAAAATTCAACTCCTAATCTTTGGTAAAGACAAATCAGATGCCTTAGCAGGAATTGATTATGACGTTCGCTATTTAGGAATGCTTTCCAATCAAGCATCTATTGTAAAGGCATATAACCAATGTGATATTTTTGTGATTCCTTCTTTAGAAGATAACTTACCCAATACCGTAATGGAATCATTAGCTTGCGGAAAACCCGTCGTGGCTTTCAATACAGGTGGCATTCCAGAAATGGTTACACATCAAGAAAATGGCTTTATAGCTCCACAAATGAATGCAGCCGAATTAGCAAAAGGCATCGTTTGGACATTAGAAAACAACGAACGCTATCAGCAATTATCTGAGAATGCACGAGCTAAAGTTATTGGTCATTACACAAATGCTGTCGTTGCAAGGCGTTATATCACTCTATATCAATCTATTCTAGAACAAACATAACATGAGAGTTAATATTATAACTTTAAGTATCACCGATTTAGAAAAATCAACTGCATTTTATCAAGCTGCTTTTGGTGTAGAGCCTGCTTCAATGTCAAATGATAACATCACTTTTTTTCAACTAAACGGCCTCGTTTTTAGTTTATATCCTAAAGACAAATTAGCCGAAGATATCGGAATGAAACCTGAAGGAAATGGAATCGGAGGTGTTACACTAGCCCATAATACAAAGAGCGAAGCAGAAGTAGATGAACTATTGAATAAGGCGGAAGCACTTGGTGCTAAAATTATCAAATCAGCACAGAAAGTTTTCTGGGGAGGCTACAGCGGTTACTTCAGCGATTTAGACGGACACCTTTGGGAAGTCGCCTACAATCCTTTTGTCGAATTCGACGAACGAGATATTTTAAAATTATCGACTTAGCAAATATTTACTCTTTGACAATTTTTGCATTTTAGATAGGGGAACTACCTTTCTAGCGTTTAGCATCCTGCAAAAGATGCCGTTAAAAACGGCGCAAATATTGGGTCGTAGTTTTAAACTACGACCAGCTATTTTAGCTTTTGCTTGGGTTTAATTTTTCTTTTTT
>JAHDIP010000211.1:7425-8609 GCA_020630735.1 Saprospiraceae bacterium
AACGAGATATTTTAAAATTATCGACTTAGAAAACAAACAAATGTTTAACTTCGCAGCAACATAAAAAAATTATAATAATGGCATACGAAAATTTAAAAGTAAGTGTAAAAAAAGGAATCCTAATCCTAACCATCAATAGAGAAAAAGCACTCAATGCATTGAACTCCAAAACAATGGAAGAACTGCAACACTTTTTCTCCGTATCAGCACCACGACGCAAAACCATCAAAGGTATCGTCATCACAGGAGCAGGGGAGAAGGCCTTCGTAGCAGGAGCAGACATCAAAGAATTTTTAGCCTTAGACGAAGGCAAAGGAGCAGCAATGGCAAAACGAGGTCAAAACGTCTTTCGACTAATCGAAACCTTCAACAAGCCTGTCATAGCAGCCGTCAATGGTTTTGCACTAGGAGGGGGTTGTGAGTTGGCAATGGCATGTCATATGCGTATAGCGGGCGAAAAAGCAAAATTTGGTCAACCAGAAGTAAATCTTGGAATAATTCCTGGTTATGGTGGAACTCAACGCATGATTCAATTGGTTGGTAAAGGTAAAGCAATAGAGTTGTTGACAACAGGCGATATGATTAATGCGGAAGAAGCACATCGCTTAGGTTTAGTCAATCACGTAGTACCACAAGGCGAAGAAGTGAAGAAGGCTTCTGAAATCATCGAAAAAATTGCAAGCAAAGCACCAATAGCCATAGCCAAAGTAATCGAATGTGTAGATGCTTATTTCAATGGTGTATATGATGGCTTTGCTGTAGAAGTAGAAGAATTTGGCGCAACGTCAGGTACTGAAGATTTTAAAGAAGGTGCAGCAGCTTTTATTGAACGAAGAAAAGCGAATTTTAAAGGAAAATAAAATTTATGGTAAAAATAACTGTAATCGATAGAGAAGACAAAGAGCACATATTAGAAGCTCCTACCGATATGAATATGAACCTCATGGAAATTTGTAAATCATACGAATTACCTGTAGAGGGTACTTGCGGAGGAATGGCTTTGTGCTCTACCTGCCATGTATATGTGCAAAGCGATAATGAGTTGCCTGAGATGAAAGATGAAGAAGAAGATATGCTTGATCAAGCGTTCTTCGTAGAAGACAATAGCCGCCTTGGTTGTCAACTTCGAATCACAGACGAGCTAGAAGGACTAAAAGTGAAGCTAGCTCCAGTAGGGGATTAGT
>JAHDIP010000211.1:8709-10800 GCA_020630735.1 Saprospiraceae bacterium
TAATTATGGGAGCAACTAAATCAGAACTATTCTCAGAAGAAGACAACCGTATTGCTACATTAGCAAAAGCAATCGGACATCCAGCTCGTATCGCCATTATCAAACACTTGGCGGTGACGAAAGGATGCATCTGTGGAGATTTAGTAGACGTGTTACCTCTTTCTCAATCAACGATTTCGCAACACCTGAAGGCCTTAAAGGAAGCAGGTATCATTATGGGAGAGGTAGAAGGAGCTAAAATTTGTTACTGCATTAATCCTGTTACTTTTGCACAAACCAAAAACTACTTTGAAGCATTTTTTGCAGAGATCAAAAACTGCTGTTGCTAAGAGAACATTTTTTTTGCAAAACATTATCGCAATATTGCGATTGATTTTAAAATAGATTTATTATGACTTCACAAGAATTTTTAACTCTTTTGAAAGAGTACAGCAACAAAGAATTGGTTTTTGAATACCAAGAAGGACAATTTTTACCGAAAGCGTATCATATTACGGAGGTAAAAAACGTTTATATTGAGTCTGTCGATTGTGGTGGACGTGCATCAGAGGAACGATTAACCGTAGTGCAGCTATGGCATGATGGCAAAGAACAAAAAGATCGCTTTATGGAAGCAGGGAAAGCCCTTCAGATTTTTGATAAAACGAATAGCATTCGTCCCATGCTGATGGATACCGAAATTTTGTTTGAATACCAGCCTATTGGTGAAAATACATCGACTTATAAGGTACGTGAAATAGCAGAGGTAGACGGACAAATACGTGTTAAAATTGGTGTTCCAGCCACTGCATGCAAACCATTACTTGAAAAGGAAGCCTCAGGATGTGGACCAAAGTGTTGTTAGAGTCTGTAATTGAGTCAAATACTATTTCATTTAACAAAAAAATGTATTACCTTTGGTTTGGAACAACTTCCATTCTAATCGAAGCATATGACTATAGATATAGCATTACATATCGAGAAACTATTATACGATAATGATTCTGTCATTATTCCAGATTTTGGTGGTTTTGTATCCAAGTACAAACCAGCCTCTATTGATCATGTCCAAGGAATGCTATATCCACCTTCGAATGCTATCATGTTTAATGAAAATTTAGTGGTTAATGATGGTGTTTTAGTCAATTATGTTCGTGAAACCCACAACTTATCTCTAGAAGATGCTAAACTTGAAGTTCGACGTTTTGTCAATCAACTAAAGGCAGCTCTAGCGAAAAGAGAAATCATTGTTTTTCCTGGTGTGGGGCGTTTATACCGTGATTACGAACGAAAACTTCAGTTTCTTCCTGACAATACTAACTTCAATTTAGATTCTTTTGGATTGCCTTCTGTGCAATATTATCCTGTTTTGCGGACAAGAGAAACAGCAGCCAGAGAAGCGCCATTACCTGTATTGCCTAATCCTGCCGCTATTACAAAAAGTAAAGGTTCTTGGTTTGGAAGACAATTGCAAAGTGGATTACCCATTTTATTTGGCTTAGCAATGGTTTTTATTGCCTTTTCGATTTATTTCCTGCAAAATGAGGAAATAGCTGAAGATATGGCTCGACCTGTTCCAGTTTCTGAGACTAGAATCAATCAGAAGCCTACTCGAAACGAAGCAGGCATCTACTACGATGACTATTTGTACGAACCAAAGACAAACTCTGTCAACAAAAAAGCTCGTACGGAAGATTTCGAAGAAGTAGAGGAGGAATATATTGAAGAAAAAGAAATTGTCCAGGAAGAAAAGATAGAAGAAGAAACCTATTCAATAGAGCCTTCACAAAAATCTTGTATCATTATCGTTGGGCAATTCAAAATGCAATCTGGAGTCAACAAGCGTATCAAACAATTGACAAAATTAGGTTTCATACCTTATACAGATGACAATAAAGGTTTGACGAGAGTTGGTGCTCAATTTATGTATGATGATAGAGCAACCATTACGAAGAACTTAAAAAAACTACGTAAGAAATTTGATAAACACTCTTGGGTATTGAAAGAATAATACCTCTTGAAAGAATATAATAGAAGTCATCCCGAATTTTCGAAAGAAGGTTCGGGATTTCTATTGTAAGTAATGGATGAATAATAAGTTCCCGATTTGGG
>JAHDIP010000212.1 GCA_020630735.1 Saprospiraceae bacterium
GTATAGAAGACTCTATACACTAATTTTAATGTCTATTGTTTGGGAAAGAAAAAAGGAAAAGGAAGCTAGAACTTGTGTTTTTTTGGAAATAATAAATTGTGTTATTTATCATGTAACAATAATATTGCCAAAATCCTAACAGTATATATGTATTTAGTTTTTGAAGATAAATTGGATTCTTTAATATATTCTGTTAACTTGTCCATCAAAAAAAGATGGAGATACAGCTAAAACGATTAAATGATGCAGTACGCTTTGAAGCGACCAATGCAGAAGGAAATACAGTGTTGATTGAAGGTGGCGAAGCGGCTGGAGGAGAAGGTCAAGGCGTACGACCTACCGAAATGTTGCTGATGAGTGTAGCGGCATGTAGCAGTATTGACGTAGTGTTATTTCTGAAAAAAATGCGCCAAGAACTAAAAGATATTAAAGTAGATGTAACAGGTGGTCGAGATAAAAATGAAGTACCATCTTTATTCAAAACTATACACTTAAGCTATCATTTGTATGGCGACTTAAAAAAAGAAAAGGTCGAAAAAGCTTTACAAATGTCTATCGAAAAATATTGCTCTGTAGCCAAGATGCTCGAAAAAACAGCTACGATAACTTATGATTATGTTATTCATAAGTAATGCTTAGTGACGGCCGAAAAATAAGTTCCGCATTTTGGCTATAGAATTTTTGAGTTTAGATAAGGAGAAAAACGCAGTGATAGCCCAGCTATCACGAGTATTTTCGACGAAATATTAACTCTAAAATACCAGCCACAAATCGGGAAGTTATTATTTGACCGTTACTTAAGGCAAATTAAAGTATTAAATTCCTCAACTTGAAGTTATCTTTTTCCACTTTACATCGTTAAAAATACTCGCTGATGCTAGGCATTATCTGTGTTTTTTGCCTAGTCTAGTAGAAAAATATTTATCCAAGATGAGTGAGTATCTATTAACTTTAATTTGCCTAACGTAAGATATTTCTTCCAATTTATGAATAATTGGCTCTAATGTGCCTTAACTTAATCACCTAATTTCGAGATGCATCTAAAACTAATGGTACCGTAAATAATTGATCATCTCGGAGAATATTTACAGTTACCTTGTCGCCAACTTTATATTTTTCTAAAGCGAGTAAAAGATCATTTCGTGACGTAATCTTTTCGTCGTTTAGACCAACTATAATATCTCCTAAAATAATCTGACCTCTTTGGTTGCGTAGAGTTGGTTGTAGTCCTGCTTTATCCGCAGCACCGCCCTCTACAACATTGATCACTAAAACTCCTTCAAACCCAAAACGACGACTGACGTCATTGCTTGCCATTTCGATACTTAGAGAAGGACGCATTAAGCGACCATATTGCATAAGATCTGGTACAACCCAACGTACAACATCTACAGGAATTGAAAAACCAATACCTGCATAAGCGCCCGAAGGGCTATAAATAGACGTATTCACTCCAATCAATTTTCCAGAAGAATCTAAAAGCGGTCCACCCGAATTGCCAGGATTAATAGCAGCATCTGTTTGTATCGCATCTTTTATCGGAAGCCCAGATACAGATTCGATCTCCCTACCTAATGCACTAATAATTCCAGTCGTCAAGGTATGGTCAAGTCCAAAAGGATTTCCAATCGCTAATACATTTTGACCAACTTGCAAGTCATCAGAAGTGCCCAAAGGAATTGGTTGCAATAAATTGCTAGGCGCATCTATTTTCAAAACCGCTAAATCTTTATCTGGTGCAGCACCAACGAGAGAGGCCGACCATGTACTCTGGTCAGCAAGCGTAACCTGTGCTCGATGCGCTCCTTTGATCACATGATAGTTAGTGATGATGTGCCCTTTTTTATCCCAAATAAAAGCAGAACCTGTTCCCCTCGGAATTTCAGTAACATTCATCGAGAAGAAATTACGACGCATATTGGTTGTCGTAATAAAGGCTACCGAAGGAGCTGTTTTTTGAAATAACTCAATCGTTGCTTTTTCGTTTGGTTGTAGATTTTTTTTGCTAGAATCTTCTTTACGAATAGGAGGAGCAACTTGCTCTTGTGTTTCTGTTGAAGTACTATCTGCTTCATTCGTTTTCCAAGCAGTACCGATAAAGTATCCGATAAAAAGTAATCCACCCCAAAGCAAGGGGCGAAGAAATGTAAAATTTTTCATAGTGTTATAAATTTACAATTTGCCAAATTCAATTTCTATCTTTCTGATTGGTTCACTGGAGTGACCCTATCAGTTTACTTTGTGGCTAGGTCAATAATAACTGATTTGGTTTTAGGCAAATTAAAATAATAAATTCCCCATTTTGGAGTTATCTTATGTTCCTATACATCGTTAAAAATACTCGCTGATTCTAGGCATCATCTGTGTTTTTTTAAGGTAGCTTTAAAAAGTGCTTCGCTTTGAAGATCGACTTTGTCCTCTTTTGGAGCTTGTTCTTTTGTTGCTTGCTCGCAAGCGTAAAAATTAACGAATAGCAGAGTAAAAACGAAAAATTGGGCTAGGATATTTTTTGTTGAAGTCTTCATTTTCTTATTTTTTGTGAGCTTAAAAATAGCAAAAGGGAAAGAAACGTGTTTACGTCAGCTTTCCCTTTTGTCTCTTTGCGAAAGCAAAGAATTTCTTTGTTAAAGACTACATCATATCTAAAGCCCTAACTAAGTATGTTAAAACGAATGGTAGAGTTACCCAAAACCATTGAGGATAGAAAATTAGTAGGGCTATTGTAACTATTAATGATACGAAAAATATAATCCAGTCTAAACCAGCTGATCTATTTGAACTTTCAGTTGTCATAATTATTTTTTTTTTAACGGTGCAAATCTAAGAAGTATTTTGATAATTTGCCCGTTTCTGGAAAGGAATTTTCTTATAATTGATCCAATAATTTGATTACTATTGGCTTTTTGCGCACAGAGACAGGCACTTCAGCACCATCTTGCATCACGATATAGCCTCCTTCCGTTTTAATATACTCCTTTATTAGCTGCAAATTGACCAAATGTGACTGATGTACACGTATAAATTGGTGTTCTTCCAAAAGCTTATCAAAGTCTTTTAGCGTCTTAGTGACCAATAATTTTTGTCCATCAAGAAAATAAAAGGTCGTATAATTTCCGCTAGATTCACATCGAACGATATCTTTAATCTCTGTGATATGGATTTTTTCTAAGGTATGGAGGGCTAATTTTTTGGGTCTCGTCCGATCTTTAACTGTGTCGAGCAATAAATCAACACTTTCTTGCTGTCCTTTCGTCCCTTCGTGGTATTTCTGAATAGCTTCTACCAATTCGTCAGGATCAACAGGTTTGAGTAAATAATCAATTGCCGAAAAGCGAAAAGCCTTAATGGCAAAGGCATCTGAAGCTGTTGTAAAAATAACCTTAAAGTTAATCTCTGGCAAGATTTCCAACAAGTCAAAACCACTACCATCTTGCATCTGTATATCTAGGAATACCAATTCAGGTTGTACTTTTTTTATCAATTTGGCACCACTTACCACGCCTTCTGCTTCCCCTACAAGCTCTACATCTGAGCAATAGGTACTCAAGTCTTCTTTTAAAGTATCAATGGCTTGTTGCACATCGTCTATAATAATTGCTTTGATCATAAGTTGCGAAGATACGAAATGAGATACAGATTTGCACTGATTTTTTATTCCGCTGTTAGCGGAAACGGATTTACACAGAATTTTTTTCTAAAAAAACTAGAAAAAAAAGAATCCATGAAAATCCATTCCAAAATCTACTCAAATCCGTGTCACAAGGAAACGCACGACCACCTTAGTACCTGCAGCCTCACCATGTGCATCTACTAGATCTACAACTTCTAAACTTTTCTTCGCATTGCTCTTGGTGTTCAAAATATCAAGTCGTTCTTGAGTAACTTTTAGAGCCGTTGATTTATGTTGTTGATCGGTTTGACTTTTTATAGCTTTTGCCTTTTGGCGACCGATACCATTATCCGTAATTGTACATTGAAGGGTTTTAAAATCTCGTTCAAATTGGATTGTAATTTTTCCCTTTTCTTGGATATGAGCGATACCATGTATAATCGCATTCTCCACAAAAGGTTGAAGCATCATAGGAGGAATATAGGTTTCTTCTGGATCAATATTATCAGCTACTTCAACATGAAAATCGAAGGTATTGCCTCTGCTAAATTGTTCTACTGCAAGGTAATGTTCTAAGGTTTCTATTTCTGTTTCTAGCGGAATACTAGTCTCTCGAGAATTTTCCAAAATAGAACGCATGAGTTTTGAAAACTTAGCTAATTGATAACGAGCCGTTTTGTGATCTTGTTTGGAAATAATGCCTTGAATGGAATTGAGTGCATTGAAAATAAAATGTGGATTCATTTGTAGCTGCAAGGCTTTTTGTTCTAAGCTCAACAGGTTCTTTTCCATTTCAAGTCGTTCTCGGTCTTGAGTGGCTTTTGCTTTGATCTGATTTAGGCGTAATTTGAAGACTAAAGCGATCAACAATAAGGTTAGTAAAATACTACTCAATATAAACCACCATTGTTGCCAAAAAGGTGTTTTTATGTTAAAACTAATTTTTATTGGATGCTGATTAAACACATCATCTTCGTTAAAAGCTCTGACCATAAAGGTGTAATCTCCTGGAGGCAAATTAGAATAGGTGACATTGTTTTGGAAGGAAGCTTCAGCAGGAACCCAATTTTTTTCGATGCCTTTTAGTCGCCATTGGTAGCGTACCTTTTCGGGATTCGATTGGTTGATCCCTAAAAATTCAAAACCCAAATGATTTTCTCGATAGGGGAGTTCTAAACCTTCTTTGATGCCGCCCCAAGCACTTACCCAATCGGCGTATTTCGTTTTTCGCAACGACTCATAAAAAAGTTTGATGTCTGTGATTTGGATATTAGGTGGAATAGGATTTCTCTTTTTTCGTTTTGGATTATACTGTGTCAAACCTGCTACTGTACCAAACCATAGATTACCTTTCGAATCTTTGTATACGGCATTTTGACTTGTTTCTTTTCCTTTGAATCCTTCGAGGATACCATAATGCTTGACCTCTTTGATGTAGCCTTCGGTATTGAGTACCGCTTTGTCAACTCCTTTTTCGCTACCGACCCAAAGGTTTTGGTCATCATCAAGTGCTAAAAGATAAATGGTATTTGATGATAATTCTGCTGCCATTTCGGGTACCTGAAACAATAAAGAATCGCCATAAATAGATAATCTGCAAATGCCTGCATCAGCCATTCCAATCCATAGATTCCCTTTATCATCTTCAATGATAGAGTGTACTTCATCGCTCGGTAAACCATCTTTTTTACTCAAACTAACGATGGTACTATCTTGGATATAGCCCATTCCTTTTTTATCTAAGCCAAACCAAATTCTATTTTTTTTATCCAGATGCAAGCAGTTTACTCGATTATCAGGAAGCTTCGTTCGCCTATGAAAACGCTTGAAATCAAAGCCAACATAAGTTGAATCATTTCGAGTCAATCTAGTAATACCATCTCCAGCAGTTGCTACCCAAAAATGGCCTAGACTATCTTGTAAAATATCTCGAATTCGATTGCTCGCCAAACCATCTTCGGCACGAATAAAACGAAACTGTTGACCATCAAAAATAGCTAGTCCTTCACCTTCGGTGCCAAACCAAATCTTTCCATCTTTTGCCGTGTAAATCGCCTTCGATTTTCTATTGACAAAACCAGAATCACGTCCATAGTTGACCAACTGATTTCCATCCAAAAGAGAAACGCCTTTGTTATAAGTAGACACCCAAATCTGTCCGCTAGTATCTTCCGAAATAGCATAAATATTATCAGAAAGCAAACCTTCATCTTTGTGAACAAACAATTGTCGCTCTTCGAAATATTTGCTAATGCCACCACCTGATGTGCCGATCCAAATATTGTCCCAACGGTCTTGCAGCATAGTTCGGATATAATTGTTGCAGAGACCATCATCCTTATAACTATTTTTTTGTTCTTGGATATAATTGAAGGTGCTGTCTCTTGGATTCCAAATAGCTATACCTGATTTTTGAGTGCCAACCCAGATCATATCTTTATGGTCTTTAAATAAAGATAGAATCGAATTTTCGGGCAGACCATCGGTTTTATTCAATTGACTAAATTGTTCGCCATCATAAATATTGATACCACCATAAGTACCCATCCAAATATTACCATCTGTATCTTCACAAATGCTTTCAACTCCTGTATTACTCATGCCTGATTGGCGGTCAAAAAGTTGTGCTTTTGAATTTTTAATTTTTATAGTACCTCGTTCCGTTCCGAACCAAAGGTTGTTTTTACTATCGTTAAATAAGGTGAGAACTTTGGAAATTGGTAAGCGTTTTGCTTTGGAGAAATTAGTAAAAGATTCGCCATCAAAAGTGTAGATACCTCTGTCTGTTCCGACCCAATACAAACCAGTTGCATCTTGATTGATGCCTCCTACATTCACTTGACGATTTTGTTCGATAGGGTAGTTAACGAAACTATTTCCGTCAAATTTACTTAAGCCATTTTTGGTGCCGATCCAAAGGTTTTGTTGAGTGTCTTCATAAAGTGCTTCGATATAATTATTGATCAGCCCTTCATTGACTGTAAAGTTTTGAAAATTTTTGCCATCAAAACGAGAAAGCCCTCCGCCTGAAGTACCCATCCAAATATAACCACGGCTATCTTCTAGCATCGTAAATACTTGCGACTGAGCAAGCCCATCACCAACAGAATAATTTTGAAAACTATATTGCTGAGCAGTATTAGTTAATTGAAAAAGAAGAAGGAAGGAAAAAAGTAGTAGTATTCGGTACATTGAGGGGGAACAATTCGAAATGAAAATCAAAGTGAAAATAAAAATTGAAATACTTCAAAAAGAACGGAGCATTTTAATTTTTATTTTCACTTAAATTTTTATTGATTATACGTCATCTTCGATAATGGCATCATCAATAAGCGGATCGCCGTCACCGTCGTTATCTTCGAATCCAGTAATTTCACCTTTGAATAAATCGTTAGCATCGCCGGTGCTTGTTGTTTCGCTAGGTGGGACGATTGTTACTTCACCTTCTACTCCAGTGTCTTTAGCACCTTCATTATGGTAATCACCATCAGCATAACGACTTGCACGGTCGAAGAAACTATCTGTACCGTCCAAAAGACTATCTTCTACTTTGTGATCTGTCTCTGGATATTCTTCAAAATTGGCTGCTTTATCTTCCAATGTTTTACCCATATTTTTTGCCTTCTCAACGATGTTGTCGATATTATCTTGGCTAGTAGCCTCTTTTGCTTTATCAGCCATATCGTTCCCAACATCCATTACTTTGCCGCCGAGGTTTTCAGCCGTATCTTTTAGCTTATCCATCAAGCCAGCGCCAGCACCTAAAACGGTACTACCGACATTTTCGGCAACATCTTTAAACTTCTCCATTGGTTCTTCTGCTCCATCGATAATCTTGCTTCCAAGATTTTCAGCGGTATCTTTAAACTTATCAGCTATTTTGCCACCTGTATCCATTACTTTACCACCAACACCTTCTACAAAATCACCTGCTTGTTTACGAGAGTCCTCTGTATTATCTAATATAGAACTTCCAAAATTTTCAGCTGTGTTTTTCATTTTATCTACTACACCACCAGTTTTGTCGGCAACAGTATCGCCAATACCGCCTGCAAAGTCAGAAGCACTTTCGAATAGATCTTCAGCAGATTCCATTGCTTTGCCACCGAAGTTACTCGCCGTTTCTTTGGCGGAGCCCATCATGTCACCCGCTTTATTAGCAAGGTCTGCACCAGCTTCTTTAGCAGCATCTCCTGCCTTATTAGCAGCCGATTTACCAACAGATTCTGTTACGAAGAACAACTTTTTTATCTCATCAAAAAATCCCATGATAATCTTAATTTAGTTTTTGAAATGAGTGATAGGTATTCGCCTTTCACTTATGAATCCAATATAATCTTAATATTACTAATATTCCTGAAATTAATATAAAAATTTCGACAAATACCATTTTTAAGACGGCAAGAAGCAGTTAAAGTATCGAGATTCGTCTATGCTATTACAAATAAAAATCCGCCAAATGAGATTTTTAAAGATGCTCTCTTAGACTTTGATGATTAAATGCACAAAATCTTAAATCTGTTTGGTCAATCTTAGGAAGTTGAGTAACTTCAAACCTTTAAGTGATAAACAAACAAAACGAGAAATGAATAAATCTAAAAATAATGTAAGCTACGCCTTTTCAATGCTAGTGATTCTGTTTTTTATGTGGGGCTTTTTGACTTCATTAAATGATATCTTAGTCCCTCATCTAAAGGCGGCATTTAATCTAAAGCATTGGCAAGCGCAACTAGTACAATTTTTCTTTTTTGGTGCTTACTTGATCATGAGTGCTCCTGCTGGAACACTGATCAAAAAGATTGGATACAAAAAGGGAATCGTAATGGGCTTGGCCTTGATGGGCTTAGGTTGTTTTTTGTTTTATCCAGCTTCGATAATGAAGGTTTATTTTTCCTTTTTATTAGCCTTGTTTGTCTTGGCTTCTGGGATTACAATATTGCAAGTAGCTGCCAATCCATATGTAGCTGTTGTAGGACCACCAGAGACGGCAGCAAGTCGCTTGAATTTAGCACAAGGATTTAATTCGCTTGGTCATACAATAGCACCCTTATTTGGTGCTTTTTTGATTTTACAAAATACAGAAGTTGTTGCTGTCGAAACAGTACAGATGCCTTATATCGGTTTGGGAGTAGCTTTGTTGGTATTGGCAGGTATATTTTCTTTTTTGCAGTTGCCAGAAATCGAAAATGAAAAAGGACTAAGTAGTAGCAATTTTTCGGATGTATTGAAACGTCCACAAGTACTGCTGGGAGTGGCTGCTATTTTTTGTTATGTGGGAGCAGAGATAAGTGTAGGAAGCCACTTAGTAGAGTTTTTTAAATTAGAAAATATCATGGGAATGGACAACAAAACGGCGGGTAGTTATGTTGCATTTTACTGGGGAGGTGCTATGATTGGTCGTTTTATGGGTGGAGTGTCTTTAAGTAAATTGGGGAATAAGCCAATCATTATGTTAGCCTTTCCATTGATTGCTTTTGGTGTTGTTTACTACATCGTACAGAGTAATAGTTTGAGTTCTGACATACCATTTTACTTTTTGCTATTGATGATGCTCAATTATTTTGCCTTCTTATTGGGAGGGTCGATGCCTGCTAGAGTCTTAGGTGTGTTTGCTTTTTGTTGTATTGCATTGGTTTTGGTTGCTATGTTTGGTGCAGGAAAAACAGCAATGTGGGCAGTGATTGGCATTGGCTTGTTTAATTCTATTATGTGGAGTAACATTTTTACTTTAGCGATAGAGGGCTTAGGAGAATTGACGAGTCAGGCTTCTGGATTATTGGTTGCAGGTATTTTTGGTGGAGCGATTATTCCACTTGTACAAGGAGCAGCAGCAGATCAGGATTTACAACTATCGTTTGCAGTGGTGATTGGCTGCTATTTGTTTATCATGTTTTATGCATTGATTGGGCATAAGACGACGTAGTTTTGGGCTAGCGCTGTGCAGTAGCAGCTATGTAGTAGCTGGCCCGATAGGGCTGAGCGAATAGCGAACTACGAAACATAGCGACCTGAAAGGGAGACCCCAAATTGGAATGAAAATAAAAGTGAAAATTTTAAAATAAAAATTACAAATTATGAAATATACTCTTTACACTTTTTTCTTAGTTGCCTTTACGATAAGTCTTCAGGCACAAACGGTCGTCGAAACGATCCAACACGATAATTTGACACGTGAATATCGTTTGCGAACGCCATCTGATTTTAGTATAGATCAGAGTTTGCCACTTGTCTTAAATTTTCATGGTTTGGGGTCAAATGCCTTACAGCAAGAATTTTACTCGCAGTTTAATACGCTTGCAGAATCAGAGAAATTTATCATTTGTGCGCCAGAAGGAATTGATAATGCTTGGAATTCTGGTTTTGGTTTAGAACAAGACGATTTAGGATTTGTTGATAATTTGATCGATTCTTTACATGCTCGTTACAATATCAACCTTGATCGAGTGTACTCAACGGGGATGTCGAATGGTGGTTATATGAGTTATTTTTTAGCTTGTAATTTGCCTGATCGTATTCGTGCGATTGCTTCGGTAACTGGGACAATGACACCCTTAGAATTTCAACTTTGTGCGCCTAATGAATCTGTTCCAGTTATGCAAATTCATGGTACCATGGATGAAACAGTTATTTATGAAGGCTATAATTTTGGTGCTCCGATAGAAGATGTTGTGAACTTTTGGGTGGAAAATAATGGATGTGATATGGCGCCTACATTAACGGAAGATGTACCCGATATAGATATGACGGATGGTTGTACTGCTGAACGGTTTGTGTATACCAATTGCGAAGGAGAAACATCGGTAGAGTTTTATAAAGTAACGGGTGGTGGTCATACTTGGCCAGGAGCGATTAATATCGGCTCACCTACTTGTAATGATTTTAAAGCGCAAGACGAAATATGGAGATTTTTTAACCAATTTGGTGGAGAAACAGTAGCGACAAAAGATGTAGTTGATGCTTCTACCTTAATCAATGCCTTGCCTAATCCGTTTGAAGATAATTTGACAATAGAGTTATTATCAGAAGATATTCAATCGTTAGAAATAGTAAATGCTATTGGTCAACGAGTGTATACTGCAAGTGATTTGAATAAAGATCAACTGACTATAAGTACCGAAAATTTAAGTACGGGGCTTTATATCATACAGCTTAAAACAGCGAAGGGTATAGC
>JAHDIP010000213.1 GCA_020630735.1 Saprospiraceae bacterium
GCAAGAAGAAAAAAAATTAAACAGATGAACGTCCATGATTAAATAGTCTTTAAACACACAAGGATAATGACTATTTTAGTTTGGCAAGCCTGCCTTCCGCAGGCAGGTTCCATCTGACTATCAATGAAAATAAATATAGACAGATGAAAGTACTCAATCTACTAATAATTCTCTTTTCCACTTATGCATTCGTGAACGCTCAAACCTATGAACGATTAACAATAGATTGTTCGGCAAATGGGAATCAACTAGCTATACCTTTTATGGGCGGTTTAAATAATCCACAATTTTCGGAAGCAGATTTCAATGGGGATGGAATAAACGATTTATACATTTATGATGCAGAAGGAAATGTACACCTTAGCTTTATTAATGAAGGCATTAGCAACGAAATTTCCTACAACTTTGCACCAGAGTATACGGTCAATTTTCCCTATATGAATTCTTGGGTTTTTCTGAGAGATTATAATGGAGATGGTATCCAAGATATTTTTACACATTCTGATATTACTGGGCTAAATGGGATTATCGTTTATACAGGCTATAACGATAATGGAATGATCAATTTCGAGCGTTTTACATATGAGAATGCTATTTTCGATTTATTACAATTTACCAATTCATCTGGCGAGCAAGAAAATATTTTTGCCTTAAATGTCGACTACCCTATTTTTGAAGATATTGATGGCGACAACGATATTGATATTTTAGCATTTACTCAAGGTGGTGGATTTGTTGAATACTTCAAAAATCAATCTGTCGAACTGGGATATGGTTTAGATAGTTTAATCTATTTGAGAGATGATCTGTGTTGGGGTGGCTTTGCCGAATCTTTTCAAGATGGTAGTATTATTTTAGCTGACGAAAGTGGTGAATGTGCCAACGGTTTTACTAGTGGAAGTATTGAAAGAGGAATTCATGGCTCTGCCTCTCTGCTAGCTTTTGATATTGATAATGATAACGACAAAGACATCGTTTATGGAGACTTATTAAATACTACTGTTAAATTACTAATCAATGGAGGTACGACAGAAGAAGCTTATATCACTGCTGTAGAAGAAGATTACCCAGCTTATGATATTCCTGTTGACATGAACTTTATGCCGATCTGTTCTTATCTAGATGTCAATAATGATGATAAAAAAGATCTAATTGTTTCTCCTTTTTTTGATGTTTCCGAAAATGTACAAGTAACTCAATTTTACGAAAACCTAAATAGTACAGAACAACCTTTATTCGAAAAAAATCAGATCCCATTTTTGACAAATGATATTATAGATCTAGGCACTCGTAGCCATCCCGAAATTGTTGATGTCAATGCTGATGGTTTGCTAGACATTGTAGTAGGCACCCTGGGTTATTTTGAACAAGAAGGCAATCAAAAAGATCCGCGTTTAGTTTTATTCCTTAATAATGGAACTTCTGAAAATCCAGCCTTTAATTTAGTAAATGATGACTGGTTAAATTTTAGTCAATACGGCGATTCAACTTGGGCTTTCGCTCCTACCTTTGGCGACTTGGACAGCGATGGCGATCTTGATATGCTTGTAGGTGATGTAAAAGGTCGTTTGTATTATGGCGAAAATACAGCAGCAGAAAATGCACCAATGCAATTCGATGAAATCGAAGCTGGGTACATGGATATAGATGTTGCTGTTTCGATAGGACAAGATGCAAGCCCTCAATTAATCGACATGAATAGAGACGGTCTGATTGATTTAGTCTTCGGCGAACGAGACGGCAGAATCAACTATTTCCAAAACATAGGAACAGCAACTCAAGCGTTTTTTGACCCCGATCCTTCGGCAATGAGCAATGACGATTTCTTCGGAAAAATTGATGAAAATTTCACTGGTTTTTCAAGAGGATTTACCTCTCCATTTTTTATAGATGTAAATGGTAGCTACCAGTTAGTACTAGGAACTGAATTAGCTGGACTAAAAGTATTTGACAATATCGACGAAAATCTTGATGGTATTTTTGATTACATCCCTTCGCCACTCAATAACTTGAGAATAGGTAGTCACCTAAATCCAGCCTTAGCCGATTTAAACAATAATGGCTATTACGATTTAATCATTGGAAATGCACGAGGAGGTTTGGACGCCCTCACTACAGCAATTCCTATAAACAATTCTACTCAAACCAATACAACTAAAGATCCAAAATTTTCTATTTATCCAAACCCTTCTGAAAATATTATTACTATAGATTTTGGTCAAACAGAATCATTTTCTATTCAAGTCTTTAACACGAAAGGGCAATTATTACATACATCTACTGGAAAGAAAAATAGAACAGCGATCAATCTTAATTCATTTAACTCAGGGCTTTATTTCATCGAAGCAAAATTACAAGAGGCATTCTTCACAAAAAAAATTATCAAAAAATAGAATTTATGTAAATCAGGTATTCAAAAGAACATAAAAATATCATATCCTTTTTTACAAATTCTACTTCTTGAGTAATTTATGATGGCTATTGTTGAACTATTTAGACATAGTTTGTTTCATGAACAATTTATGAGTAACACTACTAAAATGATACATTATCATATCATTATTGCATAATCCTTGATACTTCTCAATATTACATATATATTTGCCTTTTTTAAAATCAAAAAACTAATCTAATGGGTTTAATTTCATTTATTAAAGGAGCTGGGAAAAAATTATTCGGAAAAAAGGAAGAGAAAGTTGTAGCACCAACGACTCCAACCGCAGCTCCTAAGACTAAAACAGAATTGTTGAAAGATGAAGTAGCAAGATTGGGTATTCCTGTTTCTGGCTTAAATGTAGAAATGTCTGAAATGGTTACCGTTTCTGGTGAAACAGCGACTAACGCTGATAGAGAAAAGATTATTCTGGCAATGGGGAATATTGATTGTGTAGGTTGTGTTGAAGACAACATCAAAGTTACCAATCCAGAGCCAGAAGCAACATTTCACGTAGTACAAAGTGGTGATTCTCTTTCTGTAATCGCTAAAAAAGTTTATGGTGATCCAATGAAATACACAGCTATTTTCGAAGCGAATAAGCCAATGTTAGAACATCCTGATAAAATTTATCCTGGACAAACATTGAGAATTCCACCATTAGCATAGGAATTATAGTATATCAAAAGCTTTAAAGGAGCGAAACTTATCTATAAGGTATTATAGTTTCGCTCTTTTAAAGCTTTTTTATTTTCACCTCCCTCATTATTTTCGCCTCTTACAACTTTAATTATTTACTCAATAATTTTAAATGTTGTTCTTCTATTTGCTTGGTGTTCTTCTTCCGAACATCTAGCACAAGCGCAATCAATAGCTGGAGCATTTTTACCATAACCTTTAGCTGTTACTCGATCAGAAGCAATACCTTTTGAGATCAAATAATCGACTGCTGACTGTGCTCTTCGCTGTGATAAATTTTGATTATAATTTGGATTTCCACGACAATCAGTATGTGAGGACAATTGAATTTTAATCGTTGGATTTTGGCTCAACAAAGCTGTTAGTTCATTCAATGTAGGTTGAGCATCTAAACGAATGTCTGATTTATCATAATCGTAATAAATATTTTCTAAAGTAATTTCTTTGTTCTTGAATATCTTATCTAAAACGATTTCAATTTCAAATTCCTGAATTGGATTTTCGGGATCTTTGCCAATACCACGTGTTGAAAAGCGTCCCGTATTATTCAAATAGTTTGCACGAGAAGCGAAGAAGGAATAATCTGTATTTTCATCCAACTCCATTGTAAACTGACCATCAGGACCAACCGTAAATTTTTCTGAACTACTCCCAAAGTTGGCACTTACTTTTGCAGCATCCAACGGACGTCTACCTTTTACTCTACTATTGGGATTATCGGGATTTTCATAAATTTTTTCTAAGACAAAACCTTTTAAGATCATTTTGTAAACGATCACTGGAGGTTTTGGTTGTTCAACAATAGTGTCCTCAACTGGCTTTGGAGGCGGAGGTGGTGGTATTACTTTTCGGCGTTCGAATTTATAAATATCGTCATTCCCTTTTCCTTCATCACGAGAAGAAGTTAAATACCCCATTTGCATCACTTCATCTTCTTTGCTGTTGTTATAATCTACAACAAAGCCAAAATCGTCAGCCCCAGAATTGATTGGTGCCTTAAGATTTCGAATTGGACTCCAAGAATCGGCATTCATTTTATACGTTCTAAAAACATCTAATCCGCCCATACCGACATGATAGTCTGATGAAAAGTACAAGGTATCCGCATCAATAAATGGGAACTTTTCATCACCAGTAGTATTGATACTTCTACTCATCAGACGAGGTTGATCCCAACCATCAGGTGTACGTTCAGAAGTATACAAATCATATCCGCCCCAACCTTCCGAATGGTTGGATGAAAAATACAACGTACTACCATCATCAGATAGAGATGGATGTGCGTAATTTACATTAGGTTCTATAAAACTAAGCTTTTCTGGTTCTGTCCAGGTATCACCTTCAAGGCGACTGCTCATAAGTTGGCAATAACTATCAGCCTTGTCATCATCATTATAACAACGAGAAAAAATGATTTCAGTATAATCAAAATTAAACGTTGCTGTTCCTTCATTATTGGACGTATTAATTGGAGCATCAAAAGGTTTGGCATAATTCCCGTTAAGATCAGCAATATAAAGATCTGAAAATTTATTGCCTGTCCATTTGTAATTTTCTTCGCCTGCACTTGCATTACGATCAGAAGTAAATACCAGTTGATTATCTTTGTATACAGTTGGGGCATAATCAGAATCGCCATTATTCAAATCCATTAGCTCAACAGTATAGCCATTATCATCAATATTTTCATACCAACCAACTGCATTCTTACAAGCTTCAATTTCACGGCGATATTCATAGGGACTTCCGATTTCAATACCTAAATTCTTGAATGCCTCCATTGCTTCATTATATTGTTCATCTCGTTTTAGTGCAAATGCATATTCTTTCAATGCTTGGTCGCCAAAGTTATTATCATATGCTGTTTTGTACCAAGAAATTGACTCTTTACTTTCATTGATGCGTTTGTAGGACTCGGCAAGCATAAAAGCAATTTTCCCTTTTTCAACTCTACTCTTGGTTTTGTTATATTCGGTACTAAGCATCTTAGTAGCTTCTGCAAACTGCATACGTTCATAAGCAGTACGACCGTCTCTTACTTTCTCGGTATACTTACAAGAAGCTATAATCAGTAGGCAAATCAGCCCTAAAAATGGATAAAACTTATTCATAATACAGTTTGTATATACAATAATGCAAATATATATTGTATTAACGGGAATGCTAGGTTTTTGTTATGACTAAAAGTGGAGAATTTATCAAGATATTGAAGGTGCTATTGCAGGAATAACTTATATTTTTGAGGTAGGGGCATAAAAAAAGCCCGTAGATAAACAACGGGCTAGGAAACGAATCTTACAATTTTTTAACCAAAACTTACATTCACAAATAATCCAAAAAGCATGCCAAAGGGACTAATATTTAAAATAAAAATGTAAATTTGATTAAAATACATTGAAAGCAAAGTGGTTTTCGATTATTAAGTAACAATCAAAGAATAACTACGACATTATAGCTTATCGCAATAATCCTTAAAGTGAATGGAAAGTATAACTTCAAATAGATATTTCATTGTATGAATTTAAAATATGCATTAGGTGCCCTATTTTCTATTCCGCTGGCTCCCCTACTCTATGTTCAAGGGAAACAGATTAGAGCAAGAGTACCTGAATTGCCAGAAGCCAACGGAGTGACAGGTAGCAGTAGCACTAAAAACGGTACTCCTTTACATATGATTACTATCGGAGAAAGTACCATTGCAGGAGTAGGTGTAGCGACTCATCAAGAAGGTTTTACGGGAACACTTGCAGAAGAATTATCGAATCATATCAATACTACGATTTCTTGGAAAGTATATGCTAAAAGTGGTTTTACAGCTAAAGATGTGCTTGAAGAAATTATTCCAACCATCACTGATTCTACAATTGATCTTATTGTTATTGGCTTAGGCGGAAATGATGCCTTTACTCTAAATAGGCCTAAAAACTGGAATCTGAACATCAAGGGTATTATTCAACAGCTAAAAAATAAGTACCCCAACTCTCCTATCGTTTTTCTTAATATGCCACCGATCAAAGTGTTTCCTGCTTTTACTAAACCCATCAAATTTGTTATTGGCAACCTTGTAGAGTTATTAGGCAATGAATTAGATCAAACAATACAAGAATTTGAAAATGTATTTTACTACGCCAATACGATAACAATTCAAGACTGGAGAACTCGACTCAATTTAACTGAAAAGGTAGACGATTTTTTTAGCGATGGAGTGCATCCTTCAAAGCTCGCTTATCAAGTTTGGGCAAAAGACCTTGCTCATTTTTTAATTGAAACACCCGCAGTTAGAGTACAATTAATAGAGTAATAAAAAAGCTCCTTCCTACCGAAGTAGAAAGGAGCTTTGCGAACTATATAAAATAATTCTTATCCTTTAGCAGCTGCTCGAGAGAAGCTACTCTTTGTCTTTTTCGCCTCTTTAGGCTTCAAGTCACCTGTAAAGTCAGACATAATTGGTGTTGCAATGAACACAGAAGAGTATGTACCGACGATAACACCAATCAATAGTGCAAAGGCAAAACCTTTGATACTGGCACCACCAAATACAAATAAGATCAAAATAACAAACAAGGTTGTTAAAGAGGTAATTACCGTACGGCTGATCGTACTGTTTACAGCCATGTTGATTACTTCTTCTTTTGACTTTTTCGTATAGTTGTTTAAGTATTCTCTAATACGGTCAAATACAACCACGGTATCGTTAATAGAGTAACCAATAACGGTCAATACTGCCGCAATAAAGGCTTGATCAATTTCCAGAGAGAATGGTAAAATTCCGTGGAAGATGGAGAATAAACTTAATACAATTAATGTATCGTGGAATAAGGCTGCAACGGCACCCATACTATATTGCCACTTGTTGAATCGGATAAAGATGTACAAGAAGATCAATAGTAATGCAAAAATAGCTGCATAGAATGAACTAGATTTGATATCGTCGGCAATCGTAGGCCCTACTTTACTAGAACTAGTAACGTGTGTACCAATACCGTCAGGATCACTAAAAGTTTTTAATGTTGTATTATTACCAGTAGCTGCAGAAATTCCTTCATGCAATTTTGCCATTACTAAAGACGCAGCATTATCATCTGTATTGTTTACCATGTAACTGGTAACAACATTGAAGGTATTATCTGTATCAACCGCTTTTACAACTGGAGTTGAACCAAAAGCAGTATTAAGTGATGTTTTCAATGTTTCTAAATCTACCTTTTGATTTTCGTCAAATTGTATATTATAGGAATAACCTCCCTTGAAGTCAACTCCAAGATCGAAGCCACGTACAAAGAATGAAATGAAACCAAGTGCAATGATAATTCCTGAAATCGTATAAGCTACTTTACGTTTACCTAAAAAATCAATGCTCATATTACTAAATGCATTTTGAGACATTCCAGTCCAAAATGACATTTCATTTCCTCTACCAGTCCACCAATCAATCATTAAACGACCAACTAAAACGGCAGTGAAAATAGATGATAATACACCAATGATTAATACTACAGCGAAACCTTTGATTGGTCCCATACCGAAGTATGCTAAGACAAATGCAGTTAAGATCGTTGTAACGTTGGCATCTATGATCGCAGAATAGGAATGTTTGAAACCATCAGAAATAGACATCAACATAGACTTTCCTTCTCTTAGCTCTTCTCGAATTCTTTCGTAGATGATTACGTTAGCATCTACCGCCATACCAATGGTTAAGATGATACCCGCAATACCAGGTAAGGTCAATACCGTACCATAAGATGCTAGTGCGCCAAAGATGAAGAAGATGTTTAAGAATAAAGCTAAGATCGAAACGATACCACCTCTACCATAGTAAACAATCATGAAAAGAAAGACCATGATGAAACCAATGAAAAGAGATGTTAAACTTCGATTGATATTCTTTTGTCCAAGTGATGGACCAACAATTGATTCTTGAATGATTTTTGTCTTCGCAGGCAATTTACCAATCTCTAAAACAGATGCTAAATCTTGTGCTTCTTGTGTCGTAAATCCACCAGTAATAGAAGAATTACCACCTGTAATTGCTTGATTTACTCTAGGAGCAGAAACTACTTTTTCGTCAAGTACGATAGCAATTTCGCGGTTATTATCTTGAGCAGCTTTGGTAGTCATATTACCCCAAATTCTTGCTCCTTCTGTATTCATCGAAAGCGCTACTTCCATTTCCCCAGTTTGAGGATCAGGATTCGCTGTTGCTTTTTGAACTAAATCTCCACCTAAAGGCGGTTTATCCGAACCTTTTTGCTTCTTGATCGCATATAGTTGATACATCGGATCTGCATCCGTATCATCTTCGCTAGTAGAATAAGTCTCAGGTTTTGATGACCAATGGAATTCCAAATCATTCGGGAACAAAGCCTTTACCTGAGGTAATTCCAAATACTTGTCAATTTGCGTTCTATCGTTTTTCTTTGCTAAACCCATTACTGCGAAAGGATACAATCCATTACCAGGGTTTACTTGAAGTAAACTTAATAATGGTCCTTGGCTAGCAAATGGATCGACAGGTGCATCTATATAAGTTGTATCAAAAACTCCAGTACCATTTCCTTCTGAATCTAATTTTTCATTTATTTGAGGGATTTGTTCAGGCGTAGCAGCCTCATCTTTAATCCCTTCTAAACTTTTTACTTTTGCATCTGCTGATCTGAAAGCTTGAGCAATTCCAGCATCTGTCACTCTGTATACATTCCAAAACTGTAATTCAGCTGTTGCAATCAACAGCTTTCTTGCACGTTCAGGGTTATCAATCCCTGGTAATTCAACAATAATTAAATCTCTAGACGCATCTAAAGATACATTTGGTTGAGTTACACCAAACTGGTCAATACGCTCTTTCAAACGTTGAAAGGTAAGTTTTACCGTTTCATCAGCTTGTGTACGAATCAAACGAATAACATCAGCATCTGATGTTTCGTAATTAATCTCAGAAGTAAAGCTTTTATTACGAGCAAAAATTGGAGCCAATTTCTGTTGTCCAGCTACTTCTCTCCACGAGTCAGCAAATAAGCTAACATAGTCAGCTTGAGCATTTGTTTGTTTTTGGGTTGCAGTTTCTAACGCTTTTATAAAAGTTGGGTCTTTGCTATCATCGGCCAGAGCCCTTATGAGCTCTCGCAGGTCTACCTGTAAAATTACACTCATACCTCCTTTGAGGTCTAGCCCTAAGGCTAATTGTCTACTCTTTAATTCGTCGTATGTAAACGACTTCAGCAGTGGAATGCTGAACACTTCCTCACTAGACATTGAATCTAGGAAACTCACTCTTGCGGCTTTTTCTGCAGTACGCGCATCCTGGTCAGGACCCGCTTTGGCTGCAACTGATTGTGCGTATTCATCAGCATCTTTTTCTACCTTTCTTGTTGGTAGTATAAATAGATACTGTAGCAAAGTTACCAGCGTCATCACCACAAGAAAAAATTTAATAATACCTTTTCCTTGTTGCATGATTAAATAAAATTTTATAAAATGTTAGAAAAAAACTCCGCAAATA
This sequence comes from Saprospiraceae bacterium, assembly GCA_020630735.1. Lineage (GTDB taxonomy): Bacteria > Bacteroidota > Bacteroidia > Chitinophagales > Saprospiraceae > JAHDIP01. Next base: position 9,636 of record JAHDIP010000213.1, read on the forward strand.
TAAGCGTTTTACTTAACATTTGCTTGTTTTAGGTGTATATTAAAAAGCTTATTAAGCTTTTTGTTAACATTATCTTTATATATGCTTATACGTAATTGACAATGAATGAGTTACTGAATTAGATAACGGATATTTTTTTTCGAGTTGAATCGCTTTTTAAACAGGTTTAGTACAGAATAACCGTCTTTTTATCCGATTAGTAACTTAATTTAGGATTTTAATCCACATCGAAACAAACTTCCTCTTTTCATTTTAGGTACTTTACCTTGAGTCCAAGCTTCTGTATTCTTAACCAAAAGTTGTACCGTAACGAGAAAAAGACTGTTTTTGAATGCTTTTGCTGTCGAAATTAGTGACAATAGATCTCTCATTTCTACTCCATTGCATTCACACAGCAAGTTTATTTGTTATTTTACGAAAACTATTCTATTTTGCGCCTATTATAGTATTTATTCGAATTATATAAAATTATCAAAATTATGGGATTATTTTCTTTCCTAAAAAACGCTGGTGCTAAGGTTCTTACTAAAAAGAACGCTAAAACGGTAAAAACACCTGAAGTCATCGAATTAGAGAATGAAATCCTAAGAAAGCAAAAGCTTATCTTATTAAATGGTGTAGTCGAAAGTTTAAGTATTCCAGTGAAAAACTTATCATTGGATTATGATGATGAAGTAGTAACAGTATATGGTACTGCTCAATCACAAACGGATAAAGAGAAAATCATTTTAGCATTAGGCAATGTCTCTGGAGTAGCTGCTGTAGACGATCGTTTGTCTATCGTAAAAAAAGCTAAAAAAGAAAAGGCTTCTGAAATGTATACAGTACAAAAAGGTGATTCTTTATCTAAGATTGCAAAAGCTCATTATGGTGATGCTCGTAAGTACAAAAGAATATTTGAAGCAAATAAACCAATGCTTAAAGATCCAAATATGATTTATCCAGGTCAAGTATTGCGTATTCCTGCTCTTGATGCATAGTCAATAAAAATGAAGATGAAAATCTAAAGGCAAGGTTAGATTTTCATCTTCATTTCAATTGGGCAAATTAAAATAATAAATTCCCCAATTTAGACGTCATCTTTTTTACCACACTACGTTAAAAAGCCTCTTTGTTTTGCTTGATGGTTGCATCTG
>JAHDIP010000214.1:0-7159 GCA_020630735.1 Saprospiraceae bacterium
TAAAAAGAGAGCTAGCAAAGCTAACTCTCTCATTCATGATTATATCAAATACAATCTTTATTCATTCAAAACAAATTATATTAAGAACCACACATCAAGCAATCAGGATCATCCAAGTTACATACTTGTCCTTCGATTGGTGTTGGTAGTTTTTTAGTAACAACGTTTTCATCAGTAGCAACTGCCGTATTTACAGCTGGCACTTTTGCCTCGACAGTAGTACCAGATTGGCGCTGATGTTTTTGGTTAAGTGTAAACTTAATTGGATCAACTGCTGCTTTAGATCGGAGGTAATACATACCTGTTTTCAATCCTTTTTGCCAAGCATAAAAATGCATAGAAGACAACTTACCGAAATTTGGACTTTCAACAAATAAATTTAAACTCTGACTTTGGCAAATAAATGCACCACGATCAGCCGACATATCAATAATTACTTTTTGGCTAATCTCGTACGACGTTTTGTACAATGCTTTTAGCTCTTCAGGTATTTCAGGAATATGCTGAACAGAACCATTGGCAGCCATCAATTGTTGTTTCATATCTTCATCCCAAAGGTTGAGACGAATCAAGTCTTTCAACAAATGTTTATTGACTACGATATACTCTCCAGATAAAGTACGACGACTATAAATGTTTGAAGTATATGGTTCGAAGCATTCGTTGTTTCCTAAAATCTGAGAAGTAGAAGCTGTAGGCATAGGAGCTAATAGCAAACTATTACGTACGCCATGTTTCATGATGTCCTTACGCAATCCTTCCCAATCCCAACGGTCAGAAGGTTGTACACCCCACATATCAAATTGGAATTCTCCTTTACTAATTGGCGAACCTTCGTACGATTGGTAAGCACCATCTTTTGCAGCCAATGCACAAGACTCTGTCAATGCAGCAAAATAGATCGTTTCAAAAATATCTTTATTTAACTGAAGTGCTTCTGCGCTATCAAATGCATGACGCATCAAAATAAAAGCATCTGCCAAACCTTGTACACCAATACCGATTGGGCGGTGACGCACATTCGAGTTTTTAGCTTCTGGTATTGGGTAGTAATTGATATCAATTACTTTGTTTAAGTTTTTGGTTATTACTCTAGTGATCTCGTATAATTTTTGGAAATCATATGTTTTATTATCAACAAACTTTCCTAAAGAGATAGATGCTAAATTACACACTGCTACTTCATCAGGAGAAGTATATTCCATAATCTCTGTACATAAGTTACTTGAACGTATAGTACCAAGATTTTTTTGGTTCGACTTTTTGTTCGCCGCATCTTTATACAAGATATAAGGTGTACCTGTTTCGATTTGAGATTCTAAAATTGCAAACCATAAGTCTTGCGCTTTTATTTTCTTTCTTGCTTTACCCTCTTTTTCATACTTGTGGTATAAAGCCTCAAATTCGCCACCATAGCAATCATATAATCCAGGTGCTTCGTTTGGACAGAAGAGTGACCATTCAGCATCTGCCTTTACACGTTCCATGAAAAGATCAGAAATCCACATAGCATAGAATAAATCACGTGCACGCATTTCTTCTTTACCATGATTTTTCTTCAGTTCCAAAAATTCAAAAATATCAGCATGCCAAGGTTCTAAGTAAACGGCAAAAGCACCTTTACGTTTTCCGCCTCCCTGATCAACATAACGAGCGGTATCGTTGTATACTTTTAGCATTGGAATAATACCATTGGAAGTACCACCTGTACCTTTTATGTATGATCCTTTTGCTCTAATATTGTGAATACTCAAACCAATACCTCCAGCAGACTGAGAGATTTTAGCACAACGAGTAAGTGTTTCGAAAATTCCTCCAATACTATCGTCTGTCATAGACAATAAGAAGCATGAAGATAATTGTGGTTTTGGTGTTCCTGCGTTAAATAGTGTGGGGGTAGCGTGGATAAACCACTTTTCAGACATCAAGTTATAGGTTTCGATAGCAGCTTCGATGTCCTTTCCATGTATGCCTATGGCTGCACGCATTAGCATATGTTGTGGTCGTTCTACTACTTTTTTGTCCATTTTCAATAAGTAGGAACGCTCAAGTGTTTTGAAGCCAAAATAGTCGAAGCTATAATCACGATCGTAGATAATCGACGAATCTATCCTGTCTTTGTTCTCTTGAATTATTTGATGAATTTCTTCACTAATTAATCCAGCTTTATCGCCCGTTTTAGGATCAATATAATTGTACAATTGTTCCATCGTGCGAGAGAAAATCTTATCAGTGTTTTTATGTAAATTAGAAACAGCTATACGGGCAGCTAATAAGGCATAATCTGGATGAGTAGTTGCCATAGTAGCAGCAGTCTCAGCAGCGAGGTTGTCTAATTCTGTAGTGGTTACACCATCAAATAATCCTTGAATTACTTTTTTAGCAATTTCGATTGGGTCGATATATTGCTGGTTCAAACCATAACAGAGCTTTTTGACTCGTGCTGTAATTTTGTCAAAACTTACATCTTCACGTTTTCCAGTTCTTTTAATTACTTGCATAGAAAAAGTTGATTTGAGGGATATTAAAAATTATCATTCCATTCTCGGTAGTGTCCATAGTAAATTTATAGAAGTAATCAACTCCTAAGTTCATAGTGTTTCTAAGCATAGTTTCGGAAAGAGTTAAAAATAAAATTGGTTTAAATCTCATTCCTTAGGCAAAGCAAATGAGGAGGTGCTTTGTCTATCTTTATCAGGTATTAGTTAGAAGTCTTCATCAAGCGTAAATACTTGCTTGTCTCTAGAAGACATCACTCCTGCTTTTTGGTAATCACCAACTCTCTTTTCGAAGAAGTTCGTTTTACCCTGTAAAGAAATCAAATCCATCCAAGGGAATGGGTTTTCTACATTGTATATTTTATCATTTCCTAAAGAGGCGAGTAAACGATCGGCTACAAACTCAATGTATTGACACATCAATTCTGCATTCATTCCAATAAGATTGACAGGTAAAGAATCAGAAACAAATTCCTTTTCGATATCTACAGCATCGGTGATCATTTTCTGAATATCTTCTTTTTTCATTTTGTTAACGACATGGTCGTTGTATAGTAAACATGCAAAATCACAGTGCATTCCTTCGTCACGAGAAATCAACTCATTAGAGAAGGATAAGCCTGGCATTAAGCCACGTTTTTTTAACCAGAATATGGAGCAAAAAGAACCTGAAAAGAAGATACCTTCTACTGCAGCAAAAGCAATTAATCGCTCTTGGAAAGTACCATTATCAATCCAACGTAAAGCCCAATCTGCTTTTTTCTTTACACAGTCGAGGTTTTCGATGGCATTGAATAGAAAATCTTTTTCTTTATTGTCTTTTATATAAGTGTCTATTAAGAGAGAGTACGTTTCAGAGTGAATGTTTTCCATCATAATTTGGAAACCATAAAAGAATTTTGCTTCAGTATATTGTACTTCTGAAACGAAGTTTTCAGCCAAATTTTCGTTTACAATACCATCACTAGCAGCAAAAAAAGCTAACACGTGTTTTATAAAATGACGTTCATCATCATTTAGTTTTTCCCAGTCTGTAAGATCTTGGGAAAGATCAATCTCCTCTGCCGTCCAAAAACTAGCTTCTGATTTTTTGTAATAAGCCCAAATATCATCATGCTGAATCGGGAATAAGACAAAACGATTGGGATTATCTTGAAGAATTGGTTCAACTGCTACACTCATGATTTACAGTAATTTTTTTAATAATTGAAATAATTTGTTTGATAGCCTCCTTAGATGTATACAATACATCAGCACTTAAAGCAATGCTTTTAGTCTAGCAGTTTTCTGTGTTTTTGGGCAATACAATGACTACCCTTTAAAAGTCTGTTTCGCTGAAAAGAAATACCGTTATAATGAGTGAGTTCCCTTCTTCCTTAACGATATCATAGTATTGTGGGGAAGATTTACTATAACCACTCCTTACGTTTCCAATATATTAACACAAAGTTAAGCATTCTGTTCTTATTTTAATCGAGAGTTACTAACAGCCTGTTAATAACTATGCTTTCTCATTGAAAACCAATCATTTGAAAATGTTGGCAAGTTTTCCACAATGTGGATAACTAAATGTGGAAAACTAACTTTGATATAAACAAATTAGTGAAAAAATAGAATATTTTCAACTAAAATAGTCTTTTTCGCCTAAAAAACCAAGCTAATAATAAACTAATAATAATAGAAATGATGATAATAAGATAAACAGCGTATTTCGATTTTTCAAAAGGGAGGGGCACATTCATACCATAGAAACTTGCAACCAAAGTTGGAACCATCAAAATAATCGTTACTAAAGTAAGTCGAGAAATCACCATATTCAAATTGTTTGAAATAATAGAAGCATAAGCCTCCATTGTTCCATTCAAGATATTGGTGTATACATTGGCCATTTCTAAGGCTTGACTATTGTCGATAATGATATCTTCGAAAAGGTCGGTTTTGTCTTCATCACTTCTGATACCCAAAAAATCAGAACGTTTCATCTTCATTTTCAATAGTTCATTAGAACTAAGTGAGTTTACAAAAAAGACCAAACTTTTTTCGACGCTCAATAATTGACGTAGGAGTTTATTTTGACTTGAGTTATATAGTTCTTTTTCAATCAAATTACGCTTAAGATTCAATTTTTTGAGGCAGGTCAAAAAACGATAAACATTTTGCTCTAAGATCTGAAGGATAAACCGTTGTTCATCTGAAGGGTCATAGTTTTTGACTTTTTCGTCAATAAACAACTCCAAAACTGGATTTGCGTATGAGGTTATGGTTACGACAAAATCAGGCATGATAATAATACCAATAGGCACGGTAATATAGATCGCCTCATTATCATGATCTATTTCATTCAGAATTGGCGTATTGACCACAATTAGGCGTACATCTTCTTCTCGTTCGTACCTAGAGCGTTCATCAATATCTAGCGAATCCGTCAAAAAATCTAAGGGAATATCATACTCCAGCGCAAATTCTTCTAGTTCTTCATTACTAAAAGGAGCCGAAATATTTACCCAACAAGCTGTTTCAGGGTTCTCCAACTCCTTCAGCCGCCTACCTTCTTTTTTATAATACTTAATCATGCCTTGAAGAATCCTTTGTGGGTTAAATAATGAGGATTGAAAACGTATTCTTCGTTTCCCATGTTATAACCAAAAAGATAATCATTAAATTCCACACAAACATACAATTTCTACTATTCTATTACAAATAGTTTAAGCATGGTTTACAATCTACAGGTTTTCTATTTTAGAATTCCTTTATTTCCACATTTTCAATGAACATAAGAACAAGAATCTGTAATAAGTAGCTCACCACAATTACTTCGGTATTTTAAAAAGATACACGACAAACGATCAGAGTTCTAAAACAGTATTTAAACTTTTTATTTTTACTTCTTAAGTAACGACTAAAGAATAACTCCATCATTTCACCGATAATCTTTTATCGTAAGCTTGCGTTAAAAAGCCTCGTCGATGCCCTGCATCGTCTACGTTTTTTGCCTTGGCTTTCGACAAAATCTCTATCTCCAAATGGCAGACTTATTTTTTATTCGTTACTAAGCCTGTTGTTTTTTGATATCTTGTATAAATGTTTCATAGTAGCAGAGATCTTCCCTCTTGCCTGTACCCCATCTAGGGCGGTATCCTTCACGAATACGATAATAATCGGATACAATGTCACCTTGTTGTTCAAGGTTGAAGGCATGAATATCTTTTTCTTTTGCTAATACCGCTTTTAGCCCAGAAATACCGCCATAATTGTAGCCCATAGTAGAAGACTGCGCTTTGACTGCTCTAGGCATATATACAGCACCTAAATTTTCGTATTGCCAAATATGAATCAATTCATGTATCAAGAGGCTATTTTGCATTCGCCCCCAACTATTAATCGTATAAAAACCAACGTAACAAAACTTATTTTGCTTAGGTCCTAAAAAAGCATATTCATCAATTCGTACCCGTTTGTAATTGATCGAATCACCATAAATAGTTTTTGCCAAATCTATTTCCCAATCGTACAAAGGTCGGGTATTGAATTTCACAAAATCACATAGTGTTTCGTACAATTCTCCTATGCCAAATACTTCTAAGAAGTAGATAATAAACTCTAGTAACCAATTCGTAAAAGTATAAAGAAATCGAGGATTAATTTCTCGTTGCCACCAATGCAATTTTCGAGGTTTAAAGTATAAAAAACCTTTCAATAGATGATTACTAAGGCGTATCATTCGAATTGGTAGCAGACGGAATACATCAATAAAACGTTGAGCAGCTGCTACTAGTTTGACCATAAACAAATAGGCAATTTGATTTAATTGAATATCAACATAAAATGTCTTGCTGGAAATTTTCATGCTACAAGATTTATAGGACATTAAGTACTATGCCATCTAAAAGCCTCCATTTGGGCAAATCTTATAGTGTTTCAGTGCGGTTTATACCGTTTTAGTATATTATGTAACGTGTGGTAGGGCTAGTATGTTATTATTCGCCCGCAAATGTACTACAAAAAACGTTCCGAACATATTAAAGTTATTAACAATATTTCAACATTTCTGATCAAGCAGTCCATTTATCACTACTTATTAAAGGTTCCATTAGCATTGTTTTCCTTGCTTTCTATACCGATCGTAGCATCATATCTACCGATGGTAGAATAGGCTTTGTAAATATCTTTTCATTCCTTCATCTTTGATTTATCAAGAACAAAAGACACTCGTTCGAGATAATTCTATAAAAGAGTCCTTTAGTAATCGTTAATCCTTTTTTTGCAAACTTTACAATAAAAATAACTCGATTATGAAAATTCAATTAAAACAATTAGCCAATATCAATTCTAAAAATGTTTTGGACAAAAAACAGACAATCAATATTAAAGGTGGGACTCCGATTGGTACAATTGGCATCGACTACATAGGTGAAAACAATTCTTCTGAGCAAGAAGATGCTACTACTCAAAGTAGACCATAATGATTAAAACGATTCAAGTGTTTTTTTTACTTTTCCAAAAAAAATTAATTATGGAAATTCAATTAGATCAGCTAGTCAATATCAATTCTAAAAACGTTTTGGATAAAAACAAGACAATCAAAATTAAAGGTGGTGCTCAAATCGGTACAATTGGCATCGACTACACAGGTGAAAACAATTCTTCTGAGCAAGAAGATG
>JAHDIP010000214.1:7259-10760 GCA_020630735.1 Saprospiraceae bacterium
AACATTATATTCTTAAATATACCCTGAATTAAATATCAATTATTCTTACAATGTAAAGCTGAAGAAACTAAAACTCTTTTCTTAGCCAACAAAAGATTACACAATAGAGCAAAAAATATTTTTAAGTATTTTTTTTTTAAAACTAAAACTTTATTTAATTATGAAAAACATTTTAAATTTAACGACATCATTATGTCTTCTTACCATCTTAATTTTCACTTCTTGTACTAAAGAAACTATTACAACTGATCAAACAATCGCTAACAGTCCACAAGAATTAACTGCATTTTTGGAAACGAACCCGAACATTGATGAAATTGAACATTATTTCATCAGCTTACCAAATGAAGTATCTTTCTATAAAGGTAGTACGATTACTTCAGAAGAATTAACAGATGAACAGCGAGCAGCATTAGCCCTCGATGCATCAACAGTACAGATTACAAATAGAGCATGCGATGATGTTGTTTCTCAAATAGTATATGCAGGTGGACCTAGTTCCGTTTTCATTGCTAACGACCCAACGTCGAATAATGACAATGCATACATTGCTATTTTGTACAGAAATGGTAGCATTCTTTCGGCAACAGCAGATACCAATACTAATTCTATTTTCAGTTCTTTAGTTATACCTGATTGTGGGAATTATGAAACACGACTTTTTGTTAGAGAAATAGAATGTGGTACCAATTGGAAATTGATTAATTCAGCTTCTAAAAATTATCCCGATTGCTGGTAGTCTAAAAACAAACGCCCTCTACACCTTATAGGAAATGACATAGAGCAAAAGCCCATATCACGACAAGTGACCATGGGCTTTTGTTTATTTATTTGGGGAAAGAAGTGTCTAAAAATTTGTAGCCAAATCTACCGACTCAAATACTCTAAGAGATATTTCTTCTTCTTGTGTATTGGAACCGCCTTTTATCGCTATTTGACTTTTTGAGGTTAGTTCTACTAATTGAAAATTAGAAAATGATGTTTGATTTTTCATGATATTTTTTTATTTGTTTTCTGATTAATAAAGACGCACCTGCTTCGGCTGAAGAAACAAAAGAAGAAAAACCTTGGATTGCTTTTCATGATGACAAGCTCTCTTTATCTGAAATATATTTACTTGATCTCCATGCAAACTTAGTCGTCTTGAGTGCATGCGAAACAGCAAAAGGAGATTTGATGACAGGTGAAGGAGTGATGAGTTTGGCAAGGGGATTTACTTATGCAGGTGTGCCGAGTATCATTACAAGTTTATGGAAAGCAGATGATTTGGCAAGCAAAAAAATTATGCTTGCTTTTTATGAAGAACTTAAAAATGGTCAACCTAAAGATGAGGCTTTGCGAAAGGCGAAACTACGTTTTTTGGAACAAGCCGAAGGTACTGATAAAAGTCTTCCTTACTATTGGGCAACCTTTATCACTATCGGCGATAACACACCCATACCATCAGAATCATCGCCCTACATTTGGCTAATAAGTCTATTAGTACTGGGTTTTATTATTTTTTATTTTTGGAAAAAAAACAAACAAGAAGTTATTTGATCATTACTCCTTTTTGATCGAGAAAAGGAATTTTAGTAAAATTCATTTCGCTAATACTACCTTTGACAAAAACGTAGCGTTTATCGTACATGTAACCATTGTATTGAAAACTCACCCAATATTCATTGGTTAGTTCAAACAGTTTTGTTTGGATAGGTTCAACTTTTACGACCCGCATCGGCCCTATTTCTTCAAAAAAATGACGAAGAACAGTCGTTTTAATTTCATTGCCTTCCAATTCGCCATAGCCTCTAGAATTGACAAGTACACTACTTATAGGATCTTCTTTAAAATTGATAATATAGGTGTCCCAAAGGTCAATATCCATAGGAGCATTATTATCTTCAATAATTTCTCTACCTCTTCGCGGGACGATAGCTATAGCTAAGTCTTCAACTTTATACTGTGGAATATCTTTTTTCATCTCAAAATCTTTTGGTCATTCAATGAGTTCAAAGCCAAATAAATCAGTAAAATGATGTTTTAATTTTATCTTAATTTCATTTAGATCAACAGTCTTGCCAATTTCTTGAGCTAAAGAGGTCACTGCTTTATCTTTATCTTCTATACCACAAGGTATTATATTGTTAAAATAATTTAAATCGGTGTTCACATTGAAAGCAAAACCATGCATCGTTACCCAACGACTAAGATGCACGCCAATCGCACATATTTTCCGATTAGGTTTCCCTTTTAGCCAAACGCCAGTATATCCTTCTATTCGATCGCCTTCTACGCCGTATTCTGCTAAAGTTCTTATGACAGCTTCTTCGATATAGCGGACATACTTGTGAACGTCTGTAAAAAAACAATCTAAATCCAATATTGGATAACCTACAACCTGCCCTGGACCATGATAAGTGATATCTCCTCCTCTATTTATCTTAAAAAACTCAATTCCATTATCAGCTAATCCTTTTTCATCCAATAATAAATGATCAATAGAGCCACTTTTGCCTAAGGTATAGACAGGATTATGTTCACATAACAGAAAGTGATGTTTTTGTTCGATGAGTGCTTCTTTGCTCTCTTTTCTTTTACGATTGGTAAGTTTACGGTCAATGACCTCTTTTAACAATGCTTGTTGGTAATCCCAAGTTTCTTTATACCTCACTCTTCCTAAATCTTGAAAATATACTTTTTGCATTTGCTTCGAAATTACCTCAAACATTTTATAAAATAACGTTTAAAATTACTGATTTTGTATTAGACTTTATTCTATTTTATAGCTAAAAAAGTCGGTTTATGATACCGAGTTAATTGAAATGTGCTATTCATAAAACTCAAAGATCAATAATAGTATTCTATTTAGATAGAAAAAACGAATAAAATTTAATTTGAAGTATTCTATATGAATAAATGACTGGCATTTTTAGAGGCTAGTAAAGGGTACCAAACAATGTAACAACGACTTTATTAATATATAATAAACTATTAGTCAATTACTTAATTGAGTCATACAACTACTATAAATTATTTCTCTTCTTTTTAATATGTATTTTTATTGTTAATTTGAATAAATGTGACAATGATAATTACATTTATTATTCTATAAAAAGTGTAGATATTACCATAAATTTATTATCTTAGAGTTGTGAACTACCTAATGTATGGTATGTAGAAGAGATGTTACGGGCAGTATTCACCATTCTTACAATACCTAAAAAACTCAAAAACAACATATTCCTTTAAGATAACGGCGAACATATACATATGTGACCCGAACAATTAAGCTCACATGTGTTGATTTATTTCAACACACTTTTTTTCATGAGGAGGATAGCCTGTTTTCAGGCTATCTTTTTTTAACGATGCATATCCCTGCTATGTTATAGACCAACAAATCAGAATCTATTACATAGGAAATGACCTTAAGTAATGGTTAAAAAATAACTTCCTGATTTCGTTTATGCTCGTTTGCTACTACTCTTCGTTATTTTTTTCAATGATAGCTAGGCTATC
>JAHDIP010000215.1 GCA_020630735.1 Saprospiraceae bacterium
TCCTATTGTTTTCTGATCGGTTCAATGGAGTAACCCGATCAGTATTGCTCCATATAATCAAGTCTGCTGATCTTGATTTGCTTTAGCACTTAGTCATGGATGTTTCATCTACTTTGAAAAGTCTGCTTTTATGGTTTACTTTACAAAAGGAGAATTACGTATCTTGCACGAATAGCTAAAAGATTATCTTAAACAAAGCACTAATTTTCTTTGTTATACAAATAAAAAAAATCAATGAATCTCCATATAAACGATACCTTCAATAAAGAATTACCTGCCGATAAAAGCAGAGAGAATTCGCCTCGCCAAGTACTAGAGGCTTGTTATTCCTTTGTCAGGCCAAAGGTTCCATCAAATCCTAGCTTGATCCATGTCTCTAAAGAAATGTTGCAAGCAATTGGACTGAATGATTCTGATGCACAAAGGGAAGATTTTTTAGCTGTCTTTTCTGGTGCAAAAGTACTAGAAGGAAGTGACCCGTATTCTATGTGTTATGGAGGGCATCAGTTTGGTCATTGGGCAGGTCAGTTGGGTGATGGTCGAGCGATCAATTTGACAGAAGTGGTGCATAAGGATCAGCGTTGGGCACTGCAACTGAAAGGGGCAGGCGAAACGCCTTACTCGCGTCGTGCAGATGGACTTGCAGTGTTACGTTCATCTATACGAGAGCATTTGTGTAGCGAAGCAATGTATCATTTGGGTGTGCCGACTACTCGTTCCTTGTCGCTGTGTCTGACAGGTGATGAGGTCTTACGTGATGTGATGTACGATGGTCACCCTGCTTACGAAAAAGGGGCAGTTGTTTGCCGAGTCGCTCCTTCGTTTATCCGATTCGGAAACTTTCAAATTTTCGCTAGTCGAAATGATGTTGCTAATTTGAAGAAGCTAACTGATTATACGATTAAGCATTTTTTTCCTAGTATTAAAGGTGGAACAAAAGAATCTTATATCGAATTTTTCAATGCGGTCCTGGACAAAACTCTAGCCATGATTATTGACTGGCAACGAGTGGGTTTTGTACATGGAGTGATGAATACCGACAATTTGTCTATCCTTGGTCTTACGATTGACTATGGCCCGTATGGTTGGTTGGAAGGCTATGATCCGAATTGGACACCAAATACTACCGACCGTCAGCAAAGTAGATATCGTTATGGCAATCAACCTTCCATTGGTCTTTGGAATTTGTACCAATTGGCAAATGCTTTATTCTTGTTGGTTGAAGATGCCAAACCTTTCGAGAATGCTTTGGAACGATACAAAACTGAATTCGGTCCAGCAAAAACGAAAATGATGCGAGCTAAATTGGGGCTTGCAAGTCCAATGGAATTAGATGTTGATTTATTCGAAACACTTGAGGATACCTTGGTACTCGTTGAAACAGATATGACGATCTTTTTCAGACGTTTGGCTGCTATTGAAAAATCAACAAATACAGATGACGCATTGTCAATAATTAAAGAAGCTTTTTATCCAACTATAGAAGACTTGCCTGAAGCTACGATTGATCAATGGAAACGTTGGCTTCAAAACTATATTGATCGTTTACAAAAAGAAGAGCGTTCAGATGAAGATCGAAAAACAGCCATGAATTTGGTTAATCCTAAATACGTTTTACGCAACTATATGGCACAGCTCGCCATCGATGCTGCTGATAAAGGCGACTATAGTATAATCAATGAATTGCATGAAATGCTAAAGCAGCCTTATGCGGAACAAATGGAGTATCAAAAATGGTTTGCCAAACGTCCTGAGTGGGCAAGGCATAAAGTGGGTTGTTCGATGCTCTCTTGTAGTTCATAAAAATTGATTGATTACAGATTAGTAACGGTCAAATAATAATTCCTATCGGGAAATATCTACAACATTTCAGGAAAAATGGATGAGTGTTTATCATTGATTTGTCCTTATATTTGTATTGTACAACAAATCTTATATCATATTTCTTAACTTTTAAAATCAAAACAAATGGGATTCTTACATAAATTATTTGGTAAAAATAGCTTAGACTTAAATGATCAAGAAATAGTAGATACTGGTGCTTGTCCGAATTGTTGGGGTAAGCAAGAATATGAAAATGAATACAAAGCTTTTTCGGAAGATCAAACAAAGGCGAATATCAATCACGATAAGGCGCACCAAAAAGCATTTGTTGCTCAATTTGTTGAAACGCATGTTTCGGGCATTAAACTAAAAACGGATGGGGATAAATTGCATTGCCCGAAATGTAATGCTCGGTTTTAAATTAACAAATCCCCTTGCAAATCCGAAGATCTACAAGGGGTAAATTTAAGATGTACACTTGCTATTCTTAAGTCATTGAAAACTTCAATAGTAGTAAGATAAATGGCGTTGAAGTCATACTAAAAACATACAGCTTATCTAGATTTTCTGTCTTTTCTAAGATATACATACCGAGTAAAATCGGAGACAGTATAAAATAGAGCAAATTAAAATAAGCTAATGATTCTAAAATAATATCTATGTCTAGTACATCTACTAAAAAAAAGATGGCTAGTAGACTAAAGACCAAACGGCTTACTTCAAATCCTATTGAAAATTTCAAGAATTTTATAGACACTTCGAGATAATCATCTGTTGATACCTTATTATTAAAATGTAAAATATTATAAATAATATAGAGTACTAAAAAGATGATTGCGATAGCAATAAAACTTGAAACGACGAATGTTGTATTGCTAATAACTCTAAATATTCGTTCATTACTTACGTCTAACCAAGGGAGTAATAGTTCGCTGACAATAAATGAGACAAAGATGCTTACTACAGCAAGGGCTAGGCCCAATAAGAATGTTTTATGATTGAGATTTTTTATTTTCATGATGGTTAATTTTTTATTCTTTGCATTAAAATAATAGCATTTTGTTTTCCTATTCTCTTAGAGTAGGTTTTAGATAATAGCTGTTTCGATAATGGCTGCTATGAAAATGAATAATGTACCTATCAAAAGTTCTTTGTGTAAGAAGAAATGCTTTACTTCAAAATTTTCTCCTGTCTTCAATCTTGCTAGTAAATATTGAATGTTCTTAATTGCAATTCCTGAAACGATAATGATACCGAATAACTCTAAAGGTGCGTGCACCAAATAATTTAATACAGTAGTTTGATCAAGATGATAACTGTATATCAAATTGAGGTAAAGCGTGGTTAAGAGATGGCCATTGTACATCAAAATAATACTTGTTACTACTCCAAAAGACAGACTGCCACATATCATCGAAAGTAAGGCGACTTTAATATTATTGATAAATATTTTCAGAAAAATCTGTACTCGCTCATAGCTACTCATATCCGCTTTGTTCACCTCGAATGTCTGGTCAAAACAAGTACTTTCGAAATAATGAATGCCTAAAAACATACCTAGACTAAAAAAGGCAAGACTAATCACTAAAGCTATTGGAGATATTTTTTTTAATGCTTGCATGAGTTTATTTTTTTATCATTTTGGCTGAACGCATCTTACGACCTCGCTTAGTAGTTTGATGTTTGGTAGTTTTTAAAAAAAATTAGATTGTTGACATTTGATTTTTTGAGGTCGTCGAGCGATACTATTATCACTCGACGATTTATAAGATTTGACCGTTTTTAAAGCGCTCCTATCGTTCCTCCAGCGACACCACCAGCTATTGCTCCTATAGGACCACCACCAGCAAGTCCACCTGTTGCTCCAATAGAAGCGAATGTAGACGCAGTGCCATTAACAACAACTTTATCCCAAAAAGAGCCGTCTTCTAATTCTAAACCTTCAGAAATTGCGTGACCAATTTGACCAGTTATAGATGGAGTAGATAAGGCAAATACGAATGCTACTGCTACGAATAATTTTACTAATTGCTTTTTCATAATTTTATTTTTTTATTGAAAATAGTTTTATAAATACATTTGAAAAGCGTTTTTATTTATAACGCTCCAACTGTTCTTCCTGCAAGACCACCAGCTATTGCTCCAAAAGGACCAGCTCCTGCTGTACCACCTATAACTCCAATTGCACCAAACAATCCAGCTGTTCCGCCTTCGATCATATCCTGAACTACAGGGTCTTCAACATCTAAACCTTCAGCGATTGCTTGACCAATATGACCTGTAGTTGATGGAGTAGATAATGCGAATACTAATGCTACTGCTGCGAATAATTTTACCATTTGCTTTTTCATGATTTTATTTTTTTGTTGATAAAATAGTTACATACTTTATCAGGTTGTATAAAAAGATAAGCTGTGTAACCAGCCTTTAGTTTTAGCTTTCAATTTTTTTTAAAGTTACCGCCCCATCCGTCCAAAACGGAGCGGTATATAATGCAAAGATGAAGTCAATCGTTTTTTCTCATTGAGTTCATCTGGCACTATTTATTTAACAAAGATTTTTTCTGTTGTTAATACTGCTGATGCCGTTCGTACTTGTAGTACATAGATTCCTGTATTCAAGTAGTTCAAATCTACTGTTTCGCCATCCTGCATTGTTTTATTCAGCAATACTTGTCCATTCATATTACAAAGTATCAATTGAATCGTTTCATTAGAAACTTCTATATTTTTCTGAACAGAGATTTCTTGAGTAGTAGCGTTGTAGTTAACATCTACATTCTTAGTTGTAGTAGCTCTTGCAACTAGAGGAATAGTCAGCGTACTTTGTTTGTCGTTTTTTACAATGGTATAAGTTCCTGAAGAAACTTCTAAGCCCTCTAATGTCGATCTATAGTTTTCATTTTGACTTAAGGTACTTGTAAGTTCATTTGTAAGAGTGTATGAATTTTCGATATCGATATAGTTATTTGTCCAAGCATCTTTAAAGAAAGCTTGACCTAGTTGTGTATTGTCAATTACTATTTCTAATTCGTTTGAATCATTAATTCTAGCATTTGCTAATAATTCGTTTTCATCTAAGTCTTCAATGTCAGGTGTCGTCATGCCTATCATGCAAAAACCAGTTGCTAGTGGTTCACAAGTACCTGCATATGTCCAAACACCTAAGCGGATAAGGATTGGTTCGAATGTTGATTTTTTTTGAGCTGTAGCTGATGTTACAGAACTGCATAAGAAAAGAGCGCAAAAAAAGAAAGTAAATAAAGAAGAGTTAATATTTTTCATGTGTAAAGTATTTACGACTAGAGTTGCTACTACTCTACTCTATTAAATAATTAGGATACCTTGTAGCGAGGCTTTTAAATTTTCTGAACGTTATTATTTCGTTCGATTGTACTACAATATTAGGCTGTTTTTGTATGCTTAATAAATACAATTTATCGACAAATACGGTCAAAATATACACGAATTAATAGTGCTACAAGCTAGTTTACTTTGTATAACTAATTGAAAAGCATATTTTTACAGCTTGGACAAAAAAGACTTCTTTTCTGTCAAAGTGTAGGATAAAAAGAGCTAAAAAATGCAAAAAAGTAAGTTGATCGAATTACTAAAAGGATTGAATGCTAGTGAAGTCAAAGATTTTGGTAGATATGTTGAATCCCCTTTTTTCAACAAGAACCAAAATCTTGTCTTACTATACCAATACATCGTAAAGTCATTTCCTGATTATGAAGCAAAACGCTTAAATAAAGAGACCATTTTAAAAAAAGTATTTCCTAATTTAAAAGCTACACAGACAAAAAGATTAAGCTATTTTGCCTCTGACCTTATCAAACTTTTAGAAGACTATATGATCTGGGTTGAAAATCAGAAAAACGATGCTGATAGAGAAATCCGTTTAATAGAGGCTTATAAAAATCGAAAGCTGGATCAATTCTTTTGGCGCTCTACGGATAAACTAAAAACTGAATTAGAAAAAAAATTGCATCGAGACATTAATTACTATTACCAGCTTTTTCGAATAAATCATATATCGTTTGCCCAATTGGGTACTTTACAGCGCAACAAAAAGCAAGTTGGTCTTTTCGAAGAAACATTAAATGCATTAGATATTTTTTATTTCGCCATGAAGTTGAAATATGCTTGTAGCATGAATAGTTTGAAAGGAACGTTACCCGAAACAACTACGATACATTTATTAGACCCTATTGTCGATTTGACGAAACAAGAGGCGTTTAATAAAAATAAAATTTTAGACATTTATAATAATTTCTATCTCTTTAATCAGGCCGACATTAGTATAGAAGAAAAGAAAAAACAATATTTTCAGTTAAAGGATTTGACATTAAACAATGTAAAGCTGCTTAGCAAAAGTGAGCAGCAGTCGATGTTCATCATGCTACTAAACTATTGCATCAAAAAGAAGGCAAAAGGAGATACTACTTTTTTGAGAGAGTCTTTTGAGTTATATAAATTTTCAGCAGATAATGAAATCTTATTCGAGGATGGATACATCTATTCTCCCATTACTTTTTTCAATACCGTAATGGCGGCTTGTATAGCTGACGAACATGAATGGGCAAGAGTATTTATGCAAAAATATAAGTACAAACTAAATGAGGATGAAGGAGAAAACATCTATAATCTTTCGGAAGCTTTTTGGTATAGTCATACTAAAAATTTTGATGCTACACTAGATATTTTAAGAAAGGTAGAGTTTAAACACCACTACTATGCCGTAACAGCCAAATACTTAATTACGATTTGTTATTTCGAATTAAAAGACGAATATTCTTTAATGAATCATCTAGAAGCTTTTAGGGCCTTTGCTAGAAGGCATACCGAAATGTCTGATTTTTTAAAAGAATCGTTGCTAAAGTTTATTTCGTTTTCTTCCAAAGTATACAAAGCCATTCATCTTTCAAAACATGGTAAAGAAAAACTGTTAACTGAATTGTCGAATGAAAAGAATGTAGCTTACCGAAGTTGGCTCAACGAAAAGATTGAGGAAATAAAAAGTTGAGCTTTGTTTGTTTATTAAAATTTCATAGCTTGAAGTGTTTTAGTTTCTAATGCTCTTGTTATAAGAAAAGACTGCTTTCCAATTGAATGAATCGAAAAGCAGTCTCTAATAAATTAATGCATAATGCTTATTTTTTGGATTTCATAGCCTGTATTTGTCGTAACACGAATTATATACATTCCATTACTTAAAGAGGAAACATCTACACTATCTTTATCACTCTTCAAGTTTATTTCTTTTATTAAGTTACCTTCTAAATCAATAATCTCTACTCTTGCATTCGTATGCTCATTTACATGTACCCACAATAATTGACTTGCAGGATTAGGGTAGATGGCTTCTATCAATTTCGATTCCACTACTTCCTCTTCAGCATCTATAGCCCCTTGATAAGCTTTTCGCATTTCCATGAAACCAGTGATCTCATTTTGCGCCAAGGCTCTCTTCCAAATATTAAGCTCATCTATTTTTCCATGAAAGGCACTGTTTGGTACACCCATGCTGTAACCAATACGTGGACCAACTTCATTTAAGTTTCTAAGCGTCTGGTGCGTCGAATATCCATTATCATACAATACACCGTCGATATAAAACAGTATGTTATTATTAGATCGTACTACTGCTACATGGTGACACTGACCATCTCTCAAATCTTGATCACTAGCGATATACGTTTGGTTTTTAATTCTAAATGCTAATTTCCCTGATGGATTTAAACCAAACCAATATCCCAAGTGAGAAGGTCCTGTAGTTGGGTTTTCTATCAAATTACTTATAATTGTTGGTTTGTGACTCTGATTAACATCTGATTCGATAAATGCCTCAAAAGTGAAGTGATTATTTGCGAAAATATCTTGCTCACTATTGAATTCAACTTTTACTTGATTGCTTCCTTCAAATCTTAATTGCCCACAATCACCATACTGTGAATTCATATCTGAACAGTAACAATCTTTATCCGTTGTCCGAATTGGATCATAGTTATCTTTATCATTGACGTTAGTACCTAATCCTCCATGGGCAATCTCATTAATATCATACACCGTCTGACTAAGATTCATATCAAAAGTGTAGGTTCCTATTAAATCTCTGATAAAGCAGCCTTCATCTCCTCCTATCGAAACATGAGTATGGAAGTCAACAGTAGGATGTCTTTCGCCTACAACTTGGAACCGTAAAGCACTTATCTCACTAGTATATTTTATACAGTGTTCTTGAGGTAAATAACTTGCTGGTGTTAAAACCCAACTTCCTATTTCTAGTAATTCCTGTATAATTGTTTTGACTAAAAGGACCTTATTGCAACCATTGCTACTACTGCAACTATTTTGGTAAGCTCCCACATCAGCAATTATGATTTTCATTTTTGATCCTGTTAAAGGAATAACTTCTATTCCATTATTTTGATTTACGAATTCAAACTCTTGTAAATTAACATTGGTCCATCTGGTACCTTTAAAATGAGTATTTAAATCGAAATTGAACGATAAATCATGACTATTACTTACTGGTCCTAGATCAATATCAAAATCAATTTCTATCGTAAAAGCCAAACTAGTAAGGGTTGTTTCTACATTTGGTATAATGGAGTACTCGCTCTCCCCATATACATTATTCTGATTACTCAATAAAGGAAGCAGGCAAATAATGGACATGGATAAGAATAAATTCTTTACAAAGAAAATTACGTTGGACAGTTTCATCTTTTTGTTTTTATTTATGATAATCGAGGGTAGTTTTGATCTTTACTTCAACCCTTTTTATTTGATTTGAGCTACCATAAGAGTATGGTTACTTGCTTGGTTATAAAAATTTAGTTTTTGTTGATTTACCAATCATTAATGATAATACAAATATAAAGTATTATACCTGTTTAAAGTAGGACAAAATTTAAGGCTTTTCGCTAAAAACAGCATAAAAAAAGAAAGCAACAAAACCATAAACACCTGAATAACAATTAAATATGCAGATTTTTCATAAACAAAAAAGTACGCTTTTTAGTACTCTTTTTTCTCCTAAAATCTAAGATAATGGAATAATATTACTAGATTTTATTCATTTTCTCTACTCTTCACAAATGCATACCTCCATTAATCGGAACGATACCTTCGGCACAATCATGAAATTCAAAGTTGAAGCTTCTCGCAGTGATATCAATTGTAAAGCGATGTCTAGCGCCCTTCGTCGACGCTATGCCCGAATCGTATCCAGCATCTCCTTCAAACAAACTAATTATCTTTCCATTTTCTATCTGTATGACCGGTAAAGTAAATATAGGTTTTTCTTTTAGTATTAATGTTTTTGCCTCCTTTACCGTTTTACATTTTCGAATGAATTGTAAGCTTAAAATGGTAGGTAGCATCATCGACATTTTATTTTCGATTAGTTTATCCAACGCTTTTTGTGGGGTGATCCATTCAAAATCTTTGATTTCACTATCATCTATTATCACCTCAGTTACATTGTTATCTATCGAGCCAAAGAAAAAATAAGTAGCATATCGTCGGGGTTCATTTACTGGTGTTGTCCAATGCCGAAAAAATAGAAGTTCTTTGCGATCAATATTTAGATTTGTTTCTTCCTTCAATTCTCGAACAGCAGCCAACTTTGCTGCTGCTAACTCATCTGTGCAGTGTGCTAATTCGTTTTTATCTATTTTACCTCCTGGAAAAACCCAAAGCCCTCCTGCAAAAGCTAATGCTTTATTTCTTTTTACTAGTAGCACCTCTAAGCTATTCTTATAATCTCTACAAAGTATTATGGTAGAAGCTAGTTTTATTTTTGTCATGCATTTAAATTTTGCTCTTTCAAATCCATTCTTCAGGTTTAGAGAATGTTTAAAAATTTTGCGAACTGATTTTCAAGGATTCAAGATTCTTAGTAAGGGATTAAAATAGGGTTTAGCTGGCTAAATGATATTTTCATACCGACCTTAGTTTTTTAAATCCTTGAAAAGTAGGAAGCTTAATCTATTTTCAGTCAATTATTTTGATTATTCTATTTCCTCCAAATCAAATTTTTAACCATACTCTTAGCTCATCGAAGTACTTGAGTAAGTTAGATGTTAAATATCGATCAAAATTCTTAAGATAAAAACATATACTTATATTTAGGTGTCGTGTATTAGAAAAAGAGACGTTTGAATAAAAACAATTAGGATATGTTCAACTATTGGAAGCAAATAACGAATGCAAAATCGCTAACTGAGCTAAGTCAAAACATTCATATTCTTATTATTGGTTTATTATTATTACAAAATATCTTTGTGACTATTTTTAGATATATTAATTTCAATATTCTTATAGTTTATATCAATTTTGCTGAAATAGCAGTCTATATTATTGCAGGAATTCTTTTTTTTAAAAAACATTATAAAGCGTCTATTCTAGTAGCAGCCTATGGTATACCTATCATTTTTTCTGTTGTTTCAGTTATTATGAATTTCCCATTTAAAACTACATTGTGGTTTTTTTTAGGGTATCAAATCATTTATCTTTTGATCATTAGACAGAATAACAATCGTATATTCTATGCATTATTTTGTGCTGCAATTTTCCATATCCCAGGGATCATAATAACGTTTAACTATCCTGAAAACATTATCAAATTTATTCAAATTTTCACCCTAACCTTAGTCCCTTTGATCATTTCTATTTTTATTGAAAATCAAGATAAGAAGTTGCAATTATTGAATGAAGATTTGTTGATAAAATATAAAGAAAAAGAAAGTTATGCAAAAGAAATAGAAAACAAGAATCAAGAACTAATTGTTTTTTCTCACATCATGAGCCACGATTTAAAATCACCATTAAGAACAATCAA
>JAHDIP010000216.1 GCA_020630735.1 Saprospiraceae bacterium
ACGTTGATTTAATACCCATAAAAAGCCCTGTTTTAGTCTAGCACTAGAACAGGGTAAATTTTCGACAAGATTAGTAAGTTTAACTTTCCTAATGATTGATTTATATGGGACAGCCTTATTATTGATTTCCTCAACAAGGTAATCAATAATAAAATATATACTCAATGAAGTTGACCAACGACTAAAAAAAGATTATCAATAACAAAAAAGATATAGCTCTTATTCCAAATTAAGTTCTCGTAAAAGTGCTGTTCTATATTTACGCCCAATAGGTAATAAATGCTCTCCTACTCGAAGTTGATTATTCGTTAATAAAACACCTGAAACGGCATCTTTCCGAACAGCATAACTTTTATGAATGCGAAGAAAATTATTCAATTCCAATTTAAGCATCAATTTTTTCATGGACACTTTCATGGTATGTTTTTCTTTTCCACAAAATACGTCGCAGTAGTTTCCATCAGATTGTATAAAGTCTATTTGTCTGAAGGGAACTTTAATTAATTCTTTTCGCTTTCGAATAAAGATGAATTCTTTATCTTCATCTTTATTCTCTGATAATATTGGTGAGAATTCGATGGCAGCTTTAAGAGTAAGCATATCAAAAGGCTTTACCAAATACTGTATTGCGTTTGATTCTTTTGCTGCTTTGAAACTTTCCAGATCTCGAAGTCCAGTGATAAAAATGATAGGTATCTTTAATTCCTTTATTTCCCGAGCGAGTTCAATTCCACTGGTAGCACCTTTAAGGCTAATATCCATCAAAATAATACTAGGTCGATTGTTCTTTATACTTGCCAAAGTATCGGCACTATTATCTACTATGCCTATAACTTTGTGCCCCCATTCAACTAAATGGCGTTCAACTTTAATAGCAAAAACAAGATTATCTTCAACAATCAAAATGTCGTGTCTATTCATTCCTCTCTATTTTATCACCACTTTAGTAAAAGCTGAGAAAAGGTTTCCTTCATTAAGGAGCTAAAGGAAGCTCGATAAAAAAAGAAGTCCCAACACCTTTTTTACTTTCAGCCGTAATCGTACCATTCAATAATTCTATTAGCTCTCGGCACAAAAGTAGCCCAAGAGAAATAGTAACGTTATCACCTTTCTGTTTTGTTGTAGAATTTATCTGAAATAGTCTAGCAACCTCACTAGTTGTCATACCTATTCCATTATCTGTTATTGTTATTTTTATGTTATCTTTTGTCTTTTGTGCTGAGATTTTAATCCAGCCTGAGGGGTCTTCTATATAACGAACAGCATTAGAAATTAAATTTCGAAAGACTGTATCTAACACTCTTCTATCGGCAAATATAGTAATTTCTGAGTCTAATTCGTTTATAATCTTAACACCATTTCGTTCAGCCAAAATGCCGTTAGATTGAATTATATCTTTTATAATTAGATTAAGAGGTAATGATGTAGGGATAATGGGTAGTTCTTCTCGCTGTGCCAGTGCCCAATTTAGTAAATTATCTAATAAATGATGCAATTGTACCGCTTCTTTTTCAATATAATTCCCAAGTTCTAGTACTCGTTCAGGTTGATCACTTTGTAAAAGGTAATTAATTGACTTGACTAAGTCTTCAAATGCAATCACTGGATTTCGCAAATCATGAGCTAAAATGGCAAAAATACGGTCTTTTGTTTCATTCAAATGACTCAATTCTATACGCTGCTCATTGATCACTTTTATTCGATTTTCTACTTCATATTCTAATTTCTCTGTTTGCTTTTTCAAAGCTCTAATACGCCATTGGCTACCCAAATAAATCAATAAAAAAAGCATACAAATAGCCAACAGTTGCCATATTGGTTTTCGATAAAAAGGAGCTTTCACTTCTATCGGGATATTGATTGTATCAGACCAGTTTCCTGCATAATCAAGCGCTTTGAGTTCTAAGGTATACGCACCAAAAGGTAATCCATTTATTCTAACATAATCTTCAGTCTGCTGATTCCAATTTTCATCAAATCCTTTGATACGGTAGGAATAACGTGTTTTATCGGTATTCATAAAGTTAAGTAAAGCAAAATGAATACTGAATGACTTAATGGATGGTTCTAGGTCTATTCGATCCTTTTCAAATAGATAAGCTGTTTTATCCATCAACTCCCCCGAAGTACCATCTACTTCGGTGTAAGCTGTTATCATAAAAGGAGCGTTTGGAGTCGTATTAATGGATATTTTTTCGGGATCGAATGCAGTGATCCCGTTTAAGCCTCCTATAAAAATACGACCATCACGATGTTTAAAGTGCGAATTATCATTAAACTCTTCGTGACTAATTCCATCTGATTCTAAAAAGGTATGAACAGATTCTGTTTCCTTATCAAAACGAGTTAAACCTTTATAAGTTGGCAACCAAAGATGACCTTGCTCATCAGGTATAACTGCAGTAACCCTATTATCTAAAAACCCATGCCGAGTAGCATATTGCTTTATCCTTTTAGTATTCTTATCCCATCGTATTAAACCATCACCGCCTGTAGCTAGCCAAAAATAGTCCCCTTCTCGATAAACATCATTTAGCATATAGGTTGAAAGTTCTTTTGGTGCATCTATGATACCTTCATCAACATCCAATAAGAATAATCCTCTAGTAGTTAACAACCAAATACCTTCTTTATCTTCGTAAAAAGATTTTATAAAAATACTTTCTAATTGTTCGTATTCATTGTATTTTGCAAACGGTTTTAGAAACTTATCTTCCTTATCTAAATAATAAAGTCCCTTCTCTGTTCCAATCCAAATGTTTCTATGTTTATCACAAAAAGGAATAAGATAAGTAGGATTTCTATCACCAAAAGGATCTTTACTTAAGTTAGAGGAATAATTGACAAACTTTTTCGTCAATGGATTATAATCAATGATATTCTGTCCATGCATCCCTATTAGATAATGACCATTGGGCAAAATAGTTGCTCCATATGTATAGCTAACCAAATTTAAAGGAGTAGCTACTCCTGTCGTAATATCCAATTCAAAAACATCACGATAAGTATTAACCAATAATTTATCTTCGTCTATAGCATTGATCATTCGAGTACTGATGAGCGGGGTACCCTCTAGGTAATGCTTAAATTGATTGATCTTAGATTCGAAGATAGAAAAGCCATCATTATTCGTCATCCAAATACGACCATCTTTCAAAAAATGAAGACTACCTATATATAAATCTGGATTAATTTTCAATAGGTCATCTGTATAATTTCGGATTAAGTTTCCATTTATATCAACTTTCGCTAAAAACTGATTTGCAATAAGGTAAAAGAACAATTCTCCTTCTTCCGTTTTAGGTAAAACACGGAAACCTTTCATATCTGTAAGAAAAGGGATTATTTTATCAACATCTTTCAAAAAAACAGCCTTTCCGTTTTCTCTTTCAAGAAAGGAGGCTTTTATTTTGTCTACAACAATAAAATAGTTAAACCATAGAATCTCATTTTTGTAAATATGTAAAATTTGTCTTGATTCTTCCTTCCCTCTCCATTTTAATATTTCTACATCTCCATTAGGTACTTGGGCTAGCATAAAATGTGTTTCTGAAAAAAGACATGGCTGTCCATCTTCAGTAACAGATAGAAGGTTTAAATATTCGCCTTTCAATAAAGTATGTAACAATTCAAATTTTCCATTATACTTATAAAAATATCCGGAAGTAAGCAAGAAATAAACGTCTCCTTTTTCGGTTTGGTAAGTATATTTAATTTCTGAAGCTTTAAAAGGAATTTTACCTTCAAAGTATTCGTCTATATCAACAATTTCAAAATCTTTAGTGATGATCTTATCCCATACATATAAACTATTATTCTTTTCTTTGGCTACAAAAGAAGGCCAGATATTTCCATCAACATCTTCAATAATATTATAAATACACGGTTGAAACTTATCGTTTTTTTCGTCAAAATAAAGCTTAAAATTTTCACCATCAAAACGATTCAAACCTCTTTGTGTTCCTAACCACACATAACCTCTACTGTCTTCATAAATATCTGTAACGAAGCGACTCGATAAACCATCTTCGACAGAATAAGAAGTGAGGCTTGAGATATGTGTTTGCGCATCACACATCAAGCTAATTAGAAACAAAAAAAGGAGTATGATGTTTTTTTTCAACATTTATGAAGTAATCAACTTTTGTCTCGTTATCATTATAAAATATATTTCACACTTCCAAAAATAGCTATTTATTTCTTTTAAACGACTAATTTAAGTAGATGTAACGTCCATGATTAAGGCTTAAACCTGTCGCCGACAGGCAGGCACGCAATGATTAAAACGAATCATTCTTTTTAGCATCGTGCTAAAGGTGCTGTTAGAAACAGCGAAATAGTCAAGCGTAGTTGCAAACTACGCTTAGCAGATTGGGTTGTTTTTTGGACTTAAAGTAAATTTTAAAGAGATGAAACCTCCATAGCTATACCTACTGGTATTCAGTTTAAGGATTATCATTGGTAGCTACCCTTTGATTCTCAGTAGCTTTAATCGTTTGGTAATCCCAAAACCACTTTGGTTTCAGTATAAGTGATAGACCTGCTTGCCGACAGGCAAGCACTCAATAGAATGATTAAAGTGCTGAACCAAATCAAGATCAACCAACTTGATCATGGGAGAAATACTGATCGGGTCACCCTAGTGAACGATCAGAAAAACAGTAGGATTTATTTTTGACAAAAACAAAAAGAAAATTTTAAACACATGAAAATTGTTTTATGTACTTTTAGGTTCTCACTAAATAGCTTCTAAAAATGAATTATAGAATTTGGCTTTTTTTTCTTTTCGCTTTTGTTCTATTTTCTTGCCAAGAACAAAAAAACAGTTCGACTAAAGAACAAACGACTTCTAGTATCAACAAAACAATTGATGATAGATGGCTAGCAAGCGATTATCGAAACGAAAACTGGAAACCTCAAAATGGAAAATATTATTTTTCGGAACAATGGACTTGGTCTTTTTTAAACGAGACTAAAGCGTCTGACGATCCTCATCATCAAGGTATTTTTTCTGTCTTTGTTGATCCACCTAGTGGTACGATTTTGCTTACTCGTGCCGCCTCCCTTTATGAAGATGAAATGACCGATTGGATTGTCATACATCCTGACGGAACTTACATCATTGGCTTTACTGATGAGCATGGAAAAAAAGTTAGACTGGATCAAAAAATGATTGACTTCCCCGACCATGAATCGTTGACCAAAGAGATGCTAAGCGAGTTTAAAACATATTTCAAAGCAAAGGATAACTTCAAAATTTTCGGAACAAACAAATACGGAAATCCTACAATCAAAGGACAAGCGTATACCATGTCTTTCCTAAAAACAACCGAAACTTCTGACTTTTATTTAGGAGAAATTCCATTCTCTCTACAAGCCTTTTATTTGGTACAAAAAACAAATCCTGATTTGCGTTTTCCGATCAACATATTTATTGGTTATTCGATACCAAGTAATTTTTTAATCTTAAGTGAACATTACATCGTTGATAATAAAAGCATCCGATATGAATTAACAGATATGTCTGCTTCTGAGTATTTTCTAGATATTAGTAGTTATAAAAAGAGAGAAGATTAAAGTCTAGGCTTTAATCTTCTCTTAAAAAAATATTAATCATTGATTAATAATCAATAATGCATAATTATTTAAAGCTTATTCACTACAAGTATTTTCGTAAATGGCTTGTATCCATCAACAGTAACCGTCACCATATAAACTCCAGATTGGAATGTCGAAGCATCTAATTCAATCGGAGCAGTTTGCACTTCAGCTATTTCTTTATCTAATACTAACTGTCCTAAATTATTATGCACTTTTACGTTTGCCTGATGCCCCGTGTATTTCTGTAAGTTGACAAAAAACTCAGCAGCAGTAGGGTTAGGATAAATACTAACATTCGTCAAATCTACATCGAAACGAACTTGTCTCATCAATGAATATTCAAAACTTCCGTCTCTATGCAACTTCTTAATGCGGTAGTAGTTCATTCCATTAATAGGCTTAGTATCCTCTTGAAGATAATTATTCATTCGAGCTATTTCTTCCGAATTACTAGCTACCTCACTTAGAGGACTAAAATCGATTCCGTTTGTAGAACGTTCGATTACAAATGCTTCATTACGATCTTCTGTATTCGTTGCCCAATTTAGTTGTACGGCCCTCCCCTCTTTATATACATCAAAGAAGAATACTTCGTCTACAACTAGGTTGACACCAGAACCATTCGTTACATACACTTCTTTTTTACAAATCTCTGTCCAGTTAGCATTTAACAATTGTGCTCTTACAAAGTAAGTATCTTGAGGTAAAGAAGAAATCACCTCCGTTGCATTACAGTTACCTGCACAATTAAAGACTTGTACCCATTGGCTATTATAGACTTGCAAAATAGAAACAGGCGATTGACCTAGACCACTTACCGTCAATTGGCTGGCTCCGAAATTGAGAACAATTCCATCACAATCGCCACCGCCACCAACTGGTGTTCCTGCACAAGTACAACCATCCGATTGGATCACATCATTCGTTGTATTGGAGTTGCCATCGTTACAAGCCGAACCAACTGTTGTAGGAAGGTTTGGATTATTATCATTACAATCTTCATTCGCACAATAACCATCATTATCATTATCGGTACAGCCACCGCCGCCACCACCAACAGTTAAAGTTTGGTTGACTTGACAAATAGGTGCCCATGATGCAGTATACAAATCAGCATAGACATAATAAGTGCCATTAGCGACATTTTGTGTAACCGTTGCATTGCAATCTCCAGCACAAGTATAAACCAAAGCCCAAGAAGTATTAAAGATTTTCAATTGTGAAATAGGCGAACTATTCAAGCCACCAACAGTAATTGTTCCACTACCTGTAGAGAAGGTAATATCACCACAATCGCCACCACCACCAACTGGCGTTCCTGCACAAGTACAACCATCCGATTGAATCACATCATTTGTTGTATTTGAGTTGCCATCATTACAAGATGAACCGACAGTTGTTGGAAGATTAGGATTATTATCGTTACAGTCTTGATTAGCACATACACCATCATTATCGGCATCACCTCCTTGACCATCACATGGATTTCCGCCACCGCCACCACCGACGTTTACTGTTTCATTAATTTCACAAATAGGAACCCAGTTTGCCGTATACAATCTTATAATCAAGTAGTACGTCCCATTCGGCGCATTGATAGTTTCATTCGCAGCACAATCGGCTACACAATTATAGTAGGGTTGCCAATTCCCATCAAATACTTGGAGATGAGATATTGCTGTGGCATTTAAGCCACTTACCGTTATCGTTCCACTACCTGTACTAATACTTACATCGCTACAATCGCCACCACCTCCGACAGGAGTACCTGCACAAGTACAACCATCTGATTGGATAACATCATTTGTTGTATTGGAGTTACCATCATTACAAGATGAACCAACAGTTGTTGGAAGATTAGGATTATTATCATTACAATCTTGGTTGGCACATACACCATCATTATCGGCATCGCCTCCTTGGCCATCGCATGGATTTCCGCCACCGCCACCACCGACATTGACGGTTTCATTAATTTCACAAATAGGTGACCAACCAGCTGTATATAATCTTACAATTAAATAGTACGTCCCATTCGGCGCATTGATGGTTTCATTCGCAGCACAATCGGCTACACAAGAGTAGTAAGGTTGCCAATTCCCATCAAATACTTGAAGGTGAGAAATAGCTGCTGCATTCAAACCGTTTACATTAATCGTTCCACTACCAGTCGTAATACTTACATCACTACAATCGCCACCACCTCCGACAGGAGTACCTGCACAAGTACAACCATCTGATTGGATTATATCATTTGTTGTATTCGAGTTGCCATCATTACAAGATGAACCAACAGTTGTAGGCAGATTAGGATTATTATCATTACAATCTTCGTTGGCACATATACCATCGTTATCATTATCTTGTCCACAAGGAGGGAATAAATATTGTGAAGCAATAATCGCTTTTTCAATACCTGGTCCGGACCAACGAAGTTGGATAGCAGCATTACCTGTATTTTCATAATAATCCATAATGATTGGGTAAGACTGTCCAGCTACCAAATGAATCATTCCAATATCTTCTGTCAATCCATGATCTGTCCAGTTATCAACCATTAGTTTTCCTGCTACTCGTAATCGTACGCCATCATCAGAATTGGTGTAAAAGGTATAGGTACCTGTACGAGGTACTTCTATAGTTCCTTGCCAGTTTACAGAAAATGTTTCCACACCTACACCAGATGCTGGAGCACCTGTTCCCCAACTAAAATTGATTGTAGGATCTTGCCGAGTAAGTACTTCCGCAGTTAAATCTGTATTATTATAGTAGGTTCCTTCTAGTCCAGTACCACCAAGATTAGGATGACTTTGTGGCGTACAATCATTGATATCATCACCAATATTAATTACTTTTGCCACACTTGGCGTACCAGCTCCATTCATCGCAAACAACATATAATTTCCTGGAGGAACAATATTTTTATTCGGAATAGAAAGGCTATAATTATTGCCACCTAAAGAAGTAGCATTTACAGGAATACGACGTTGATCATTATTGGTACTATGTGTAACCGCTGACATTCGTACCAGTGCAAAAGAACTGATACTTGAATTCGTATTTACAGTAACAGTAGTATTGAAATCAGCTGCGGCTGGCGAAGAATTTATTACTGGTCGAGTCGCTAAAGTTCCGTTAGCATTAAACAAATATGGTGGGCTATAAATTTGAGCATCTGGATGATTAGTAGTACAAGAATTACACAAACCACCTCCACTAATAAATACTCGACCATCCATCATTAGTAAAGATACACTATGATAATTTCTAGGAATCGTCATAGCTGCTACATTCGTCCATTGACCAGTAGATGGATTCCAAAGTTCAGGAATAAGACGAGAATTGGTATCAGTAAATACATTTGCTAATGGAATTCCTCCAAGAGCAAGTACTTCTCCTGTAGGAAGTACTACTGCATTAAGATAAACTCTTGAATAAGTAAGATTATCAACTTGTGATACTTGTGGTGTATTAGAATTGATGTCAATAACATAGGTTGAATTACTAGCCGTTTCACCTCCTTCAAAAGATATAGCACCTCCAATTTTTAGTAGTTTACCTTCATCATACATCACACAAGTACCACTCGAAGCGTATACATCGTTTCCTCGCTGACCAGCACTTGTATAACTACCCGTTCCTTCTGGGTCTATCCAGTGCATTGTTGCACTAGGTCCAGCATGAAAAAGTTTGCCATTCGGTGCAACATGTAACCAAGGAAAGTAATCATCTTTATGTTCTGACTGCGTAGAAATAACACCATCTGTAATAACGTCTACAGGTACACCAGGTAACTGATACCAGCCTGTTTTTTCAGACCATATTTCAGAATCTTTTCCAAATTGTCCGCCACTCCACGAGCCACCGATAGTAAAACTAGCTCCACTTGCAAGTGTAACATTTGAATGATACCCCCTAGGAATATTCATTGCATCGTTCGTACTCCATCCTCCTGTAAAAGGATCAAAAATACTTGATTTTCCGCTACTTGATCCTCCACCTACCAATACCCGACCATCGGGTAATTGATTGATACCTGGGCAAAACATATCGTGTCCTGTATTTTCGACAAGGACATCATTCGCCGAATTTGTTTGTGGATCAAATATAGCTGTCCAAGTGCGTCCTTGGTCGCCACCAAAAGCCAATTTATCTCTCGCCGACCAAGTCATAATCCGACCATCAGGCATATTGGCAGCCGCAGCAGTAACTAATGGCATATCAATAACTGAACTCCAAGCACCTAGCGTATTATTCATTACAGAAGTAGTATGAGAATGGAAGGTCTCGACTTCCAAATCGTATTCATGGGCTCGCAGTCTTCGAATCAATTGATATTCCTCCCATGACATTTCTTCGCCAGAGCATAAGGTTAATTTTTTGATTTTATTCGATTCGTTGGGATCTCCGTTATTTGCAAAAAGGAAGCTTGTGCATAAACAGATAAAAAGTAACGTAAATGTTCGTACTAGCATGGTCATTTGTTCTTTAGTTTAGAAATTAGGTAGCTATTAAATAAAAATTATAATTCTCTTTTAGGGATAAGATTTAAATAAAGTATACAGTTTGGCAAAATATTTTTTCGTCAAAAAAGGCATCAAAACTGCAGTTATGCAGGGCATAATGAAGGTTTTGAAAACGCCATTTTGGGGAAAAAGATAAAGTCATAATTGTATAACCTATTTTGAGCTCATCCTTTAGTAAAGTTTATCTCTAAAAAAGTAATATTTGGTATAGGGAAGATATTCTTTTGTATGGTGTAGACTATAAAGATAAGAAACTTTAGTATGAAAAAGTTAGACTCACAAAGTAATTTTATGCCATCTTCATATTTTAGACCGTGCCTAACTTGTTTTATTAACTGATGTTACACAATGCCTAATCATAAAGGAGATAAATGTAGCATAGAACGTTTTTTCTGCGCAAGATCAGTTATTAAAATTGATAGACTTCATAAAAAAATAAAGAATTAGTAATGGGTGAATAATAAGTTCCCGATTTGGAGATAGAAATTTTGTTGCT
>JAHDIP010000217.1 GCA_020630735.1 Saprospiraceae bacterium
TACTAAGTAGAATATAGCATAAAACAAAAAGCCTTAAGGAATTATTCCTTAAGGCTTTTTCAGCGTTTTAGCTGACCTATAAACGTTTAAAACAAGTCTTAGTTTCCTTGTGGAGTAAAGATACTAGGAGTACTTGCAGGAACGCCAGCAGGCTCAACTGGTGGCTTATTCACCTCACCTTTGATAGTTAAAACACGTTTCTCACTACCTTCATTTGTAGTTAAAGTAACACGTTTTGTGAATTTACCAATACGTTTTGTGTCATAACGTACTTCAATTACAGAAGATTCACCTGGAAGAATAGGTTCTTTAGGGTACTTAGGAACTGTACATCCACAGCTACCTTTTGCATTTTTAATGACTAAAGGTTCAGTACCTGTATTGGTGAAGTGAAATTTTCTCAAAGGATCTGATCCCTGATCAATTACACCGTAATTTACTTCTGTAGCCTCAAATGTCATTATAGCACCACTCGCTTCTTCTTGAAGTTCAATCACTTGTCCGATTGGAGTAGGAGCTGTAGATTTCTCTTGAGCAAAAGTGAATGTTGTTACAACAGAAAGAATCGTTAATAACGAGAATAATTTTTTCATTTTTAAATTTTTTGTTCATGAATGAATACCTCACAAAAATAGGCATAAATAATACAAAATAAAAGTTTAAATAGGTGTTTTACTCGTTAATATAAAGTTAATGATTGTAAGTATACAACGATATATGAAAAGGGTAGACCTATTTTATTGCAAAATTTAAACCATATACATCCGTTCACATACGTAACGGTTTTTTCTCCTAAATAGCTGTATAAGGAGTATGTATTTTTTTTAATGAGCAACTTTCTGAGCCAACTTTAGTAAAAGGCAAAAGACGCCTAATTATTTTGTTATCTATCCAAGTTCAGTAATATCTTATCATCTTTTAAACGATTTACTTATATAAAGTGTTGTGAATCCATAGAATGTCAATTTTTGAAAAGACAGTTATAGAGACAAAATGCCCAATTTTTAAGTCTTGTAGCATAAAAAATCTTAATTTATTGGGTTTTCTTGGTACAATTTTTTATATTTTTGCACTATAAACTAGTACAAAACTGGGCTCGCCATCTAGAAACAATACAAAAAATAACGAATGTTAGAAAATATAGTTGAGAAAGACGAGAAAATTATCAATTTAAGCAAAGAAGAATTATTTAAAGCTGAAGCATTGCAAGACTTCAAAATTTGTTGCATAAGTCGAGAAGCGAGTTTGATGGCTCGTAAAGAGGTGTTGACAGGGAAAGCAAAATTTGGGATTGCTGGTGCAGGCAAAGAAGTACCTCAAGTAGCTATGGCTCGTGCTTTTAAAAAAGGCGATTGGCGATCGGGGTATTATAGAGACCAAACGTTTATGTTTGCCCTTGGTTTAAGTCGTGTCGAAGATTTCTTCGCTCAACTTTATGCCGATTCAGAAAATGACCCTTTTTCTGGGGGTCGACAAATGAATAGCCATTATTCTTCACCTTCGGTAGAAAATGGCGAGTGGACAGATCATAATTCTATGTTCAATATCTCGGCAGATGTTTCTTGTACTGCTGGTCAAATGGCTAGGGCAGTAGGAATAGCCTTAGCTTCAAAAAAATATAGAGAAAACGCCCAAATTAAAACAGGTACTAATTTTTCGGATCAAGGAAATGAAGTTAGCTTTTGTACGATTGGAGATGCTAGTACATCTGAAGGTGTTTTTTGGGAGTCTGTCAATGCGGCTGGGGTACAAAAAATTCCTCTAGCTATTTTTATATGGGACGATGGCTATGGTATTTCAGTGCCAACAAAATATCAAACAACTAAAGGTAGTATCTCGACTATACTAGATGGCTTCAAATTAGATAAAAAAGGAAATGGTATTAGCATTCATAAAATTAGTGGATGGGATTATGAAGCACTTCGTAAAGTATACGATAAAGGTCTAAACCATACTCGTAAAACGCATACACCTTCTATCTTTCATGTGGTAGAATTAACACAGCCTCAAGGGCACTCTACTTCTGGTTCGCACGAAAGATACAAATCAAAGGAGCGCTTAGCTTGGGAAAAAGAGTATGACTGCATAGAAAAGATGAAACAGTGGATGATTGATGAAGGTATGGCTTCGGTTGATGCCTTAGATAAAATAGAAGGAGAAGCTAAAATTTATGTCAAAGAGTGCCGTGACCGAGCTTGGAATAACTATATGGGACCTGTAAGGGATTCATTAAAACGACTACAAAATATTTATGCTACGATTGTTGCAAACTGTTCTGATAAAGCTGCAGCAGAAGAAGTTAGTAAAGAATTGAAGTCTATTGTAAATCCAGTAATGGGCGAGGTTTATCAAAATGCTCGTCGCATGTTTTTTCTGATCTTAAAAGAAAATATTGCGGCTAAAGATGATTTGATTTCTTTTTTGGATGAACATAAAAATTTAGGAGAACAGCGTTATCATACCAATTTATATAGTTCTTCAAAACATTCTGCATTAAACATTCCTGTTATACCAGCAAAATTTTCAGACGATTCACCTTTAATTCCCGGTTATCAAGTGCTCAATAAATGTTTTGATAGGGCTTTAGAAAAAAATCCTGCCATCTATGCATTCGGCGAAGATGTAGGTTTTATCGGAGATGTTAATCAAGGTTTCGCAGGCTTACAAGATAAATATGGAGAAGAAAGAGTATTCGATACAGGAATACGTGAGTGGACAATAATGGGACAAGCACTTGGTATGGCAATGAGAGGTTTGCGTCCAATTGCTGAAATTCAATATCTTGATTATCTAGTATATGGTTTACAACCTTTGACAGATGATTTGGCAACGCTTCGTTACCGAAGTAATGGCTGGCAACAGGCTCCTGCTATTATCCGAACAAGAGGGCATCGCCTTGAAGGTATTTGGCATGCAGGTTCGCCAATCGGAATGCTTATTCATTCGTTAAGAGGAATGTATATTGCCGTTCCACGAAATATGACACAAGCTGCTGGATTTTATAATACACTTTTACGTTCTGATGATCCAGGTTTAGTGATCGAATGTTTAAATGGTTATCGTTTGAGAGAACGATTGCCAGATAATGTGGATGAGTTTACTGTACCCTTTGGAGTACCTGAAATATTACAAGAAGGAACAGATGTTACACTAGTAACTTATGGTTCATGTATACGAGTGGCACAAAAAGGAATTGAGCTTTTAGCAAAGCAAGGTATATCGGTAGAATTAATAGATGTACAATCATTACTTCCATTCGATTTAGAACACCAAATCGTTGAATCCTTAAAGAAGACAAATCGAATTGTTTTTATGGATGAAGATGTACCCGGTGGAGCTACATCATACATGATGCAAGAAGTATTAGAGATTCAAAAAGGATATCAATATCTAGATGCACAACCTAAAACATTAACGGCTAGCGATCACCGAACGCCTTATGGTTCAGATGGTGACTATTTCAGTAAGCCAAATCCTGAAGATGTTTTTGATGTGATTTATGATTTGATGCACGAAGCTGCACCAAATCAATTTCCGAAATTCTAAAAAAAAATCCTAAGACAGAAAAAGGTTTATGTCAAATAAAGGCATAAACCTTTTCTAATTTATTAACAAATAGTTATTTTTTGGCGAAAGCTAGGTAACTGTTGGGATAATCTATATATTTGACTTTTATTGAAAAAACTCCCCTAAAATTTGACCAGAAACTTAGTCATTATACCTACTTACAATGAGAAAGAGAATATTGAAAATATTATCAATGCTGTATTTTCATTAGCTGTTCCTTTTGATGTTCTTATCGTAGATGATGGCTCTCCTGATGGCACAGCTAATTTGGTCAAAAATATGCAGCAACAATTTTCCGACTCACTCTTTATGATCGAACGCAAAGGCAAATTGGGTTTAGGTACTGCATATATCAGAGGATTCAAGTGGGGCTTAGAGCGACAGTATGATTATTTTTTTGAAATGGATGCTGATTTTTCTCATAATCCTCAAGACCTCATTCGTTTACGTGCAGCTTGTATCGACCAAAAAGCAGATATGTCGGTAGGTTCTCGCTATGTGAAAGGAGGTAAATGCGTCAATTGGCCTATGGATCGGCTAATTCTTTCTTACGGTGCATCTTTATACGTACGTATGGTTACTTGGATGCCAGTAAAAGATCCAACTGCAGGTTTTGTTTGTTATAGTCGGTCCGTTTTAGAGGCTATGGATTTAGACAAAATCCGTTTTGTAGGATATGCCTTTCAAATAGAAATGAAATATGCTACTCGTTCTTTAGGTTTCAAAATCACAGAAGTACCCATTACTTTTACCGATAGAATTGAAGGCGTTTCGAAAATGACAAAAGGCATCGTTCGAGAAGCCGTATTTGGTGTGATTGGAATGCGTTGGCAGAGCTTTTCATCTGATTATGCCAAGAAAATGATATAACCCGTCCACTTCTTCCCACTATTATCTATAGTTTTTATTCCTATCATTTCATTTTTCATATCTAAATTATTTATTCCTCCTCTAATTATTATTCCTTTTTTGTTTACAAAGGTATATGTGTAACTCATTTGTTTATAAATGATTAGTCAATTCTATGAAAAAATCTACTGTGGAAAACTTTTTGTGGATTATTTGTGTAGAAAAGTGGTAAAATGTGGGAAAAGTTTATACTTTTGAATTAATTAAAGATTAAAACAAGGAATGTCCCAGTTATTCGGCGAACATGATTGTAAACTAGATGCGAAATCTAGAATGAGAATTCCTTCTCCACTTTTGAAGCAATTGGGAGAGGAAGGACCGCATTCCTTTGTATTAAATAGAGGCTTAGAAAAGTGCCTAATCCTTTATCCTAAAGGAATTTGGGACAAAACTGTTGAAGAAATCAATAAGCTTAATCCTTTTGTAGAAGCCAATAGAAAGTTTTCTAGATTCTTTTATAGAGGAGCGACAAAGCTTATAACAGATAGCGCCGATAGAATATTGGTTCCTAAAAGATTAGCAGAATATGCAGGTATCAAAAAGGAAGTAATTGTTATCGGCTTAAATAATAGAATTGAAATTTGGGCTGCTGAAAAATATGATGATTTGATGGATGAAGATGCAGAAGAGTTTTCAGATTTAGCTCAACAAGTTATGGGAGGTCTAACACCTCCACAGAATCCTGAAGAATAATGGATTATCATGATCCTGTGCTACTCAATGAGAGTATCGAAGCATTGAATATTAAAGAGGATGGTTGCTACATAGATGCTACTTTTGGTGGCGGTGGTCATTCTAGATCTATATTACAACAGTTGGGTGCTAAAGGGCATCTATTCGGTTTTGACCAAGATAAAGATGTATTGCCGAATTTACCTGAGAATGATAGTTTTACTTTTGTTCATCACAACTTTAGATTTCTAAAACGATTTTTAAAATTGCATGGTGTACGTACAGTAGATGGTATTTTGGCTGACTTAGGTGTTTCATCGCACCAATTCAATACAGCAGAACGGGGCTTTTCTTATCGCTACGAAGCTGATTTGGATATGCGCATGAATCAGAACGATGAACAACAGGCCAGTGACATTTTGAATACCTATTCTGCTGAAGCATTACAGCAAATGTTTAGTGTATATGGAGAAGTACGAAACTCAAAAACTTTAGCGCTCACCATTGTTGAAGAAAGAAGTTTAAAGCCTATTCGTACAATTGGAGATTTCCTACTCATCATTCAACCCTTGATTCGAGGTAACAAAAACAGATATTTAGCTCAGGTTTTTCAAGCATTACGCATCGAAGTAAACGATGAAATGACTGCTCTCAAAGAGTTTCTAGACCAATGTCTGGAAGTGCTAAAACCAGGAGGGCGACTTGTTGTCATTGCTTATCATTCGTTAGAAGATCGAATGATTAAAAACTTTGTCAAAACTGGAAACTTTGAAGGTACTATGATCAAAGACTTTTATGGAAATATCGAACGTCCATTTAAGATTATCACCAAAAAAGCATTGTTACCTTCAGAAGAAGAAATAAAACGAAATCCAAGGGCAAGAAGTGCAAAGATGAGAATCGCTCAAAAAGTTTAAGTAAGAAATGGCAAAAGGAAAATATAGTCAATATATGGAAGTAGGTAATTTCAGTGCTGAAATAATCCTCAAAAATCTACCTTTTGTTTTATTCCTAGGTTTTTTAGCTACCATTTATATAGCCAATGCACATTACTCTGAAAAAAAAATCAGAGAAATACAAAAGTTACAAAATGACCTCAAAGAATTACGCTGGCATTACATGTCTTTGAAGTCGGAGGCAATGTATAAGAGCAAGCGCTCTGAAGTAGCAAAAACTGTTGAAGAAGCGAAACTTAAGCAATCTAAGCAAAAACCAAAAAAAATAATCGTGTCTAGAAATAGATAAATGAATAAGTGAAGAAGTATGAATAAGTCATTTTTAATTTTTCACTAATTACGCAATCACATGGCAACTGTAAAGAATGAATTACTGATTAGGGTGTATGTTGTGCTATTTGTGATTGTATTGGCAGCAATAGCCGTTTTTGCGAAAGCAGTAAAAATACAAGTATTTGAAGGAGACAAGTGGCGAGCGAAAGGCGATAGCCTATATGTCAAATACAAACCTGTTTTTGCAGAAAGAGGAAATATAATGGCGGAAGATGGCAGTATGCTAGCTACGTCGCTACCGTTCTTTGAAATACGGATGGATTTTAAATCCGATGCAATGGATGACAAATTGTTTGAAGAAAATTTAGATTCTTTAGCATATTGTCTGGCTACCTATGTTAGCAATAGCCACACAGTGGGAGGCTATCGTGAGCTCTTGATGGAACGAAAAGCAGCAGGTGATCGTTATTTCTTGATTAAGAAAAACGTTACTTATCCTGAACTGCAAAAGATTAAAAAGTTTCCAATTTTTAATCTTGGTCGGTACAAAGGAGGTTTCATCGTTATTCGTCAAAGTAAACGAAATCGTCCTTTTCGAATGTTGGCTCAACGAACAATTGGCTATGTTCGAGATGATGGAAACCCTGTTGGTCTAGAAGGTTACTTCAACAAAACCTTGGGAGGTGAAGCGGGCAAGCAACTCATGCAACGTGTAAGTCATAATACTTGGATTCCTGTCAATGACCTTACTGAAATTGAACCAAAAAATGGAGACGATTTGGTAACAACTATAGACATCAATCTTCAAGACATTGTACACGAAGCACTCTTAAGGGGGCTAAAACATCACGACGCTAATCACGGTACAGCCATTTTGATGGATGTCAAAACAGGAGCAATCAAAGCGATCTCTAATATCGGTCGAACCGATTTGGGATGGTGGGAAACTTACAATTATGCGATAGGTTCTGCTACGGAACCTGGATCTACTTTCAAAGCTGCAGCGATGTTGGCATTATTAGAAGATGGTCATGTCAATTTGGATGACTCGATCAGAATCTATAATGGTAAAATGCAGTTTTACGAAGAAGAAATGGTTGATGCATCTAGTGAAAGTTTTAAACTTGATACTACTTCGGTACGTAGAGCATTTGAAATTTCTTCGAATGTGGCAATGGGTAGTTTAGTGCAAAAACATTATGGAAAAAATAAGAAAGGTGCTGAGTTTATAAAACGACTAAAAAGTTTTAATCTGCATTTGCCAACAGGTATAGAAATAGAAGGAGAAGCCCCGCCAATTATCAAAGAAGCATATAGCAAAGAAGATGATTGGAGTGGAACGACACTTCCTTGGATGTCTATAGGTTATGAGCTAACAGTTACACCTTTGCAATTGCTTACCTTCTACAATGCTGTAGCTAATAATGGTAAAATGATGAAGCCTTATTTGGTTTCGGAAATTCAACAGTTTGGAGAACCTGTAGAAAAAATTAAACCAACAGTTATTAAGCGCCAAATTGCAAAACCTGCTTCTGTTCAAAAATTACAAGAACTTTTAGAAGGTGTTGTTGAAGTAGGAACAGCAAGAGGGTTGGCAACGAATAAATATCGTTTTGCTGGTAAAACAGGTACTGCACAAATCAATTATAGAAAATTTAAACCTAGAGCCAATATAAAATATCAAGCATCTTTTGCAGGTTATTTTCCTGCAGAAAATCCTGTTTACTCTTGTATCGTTTTGGTCAATGAACCAAAAGAGCATGGCTTCTACGGAGGCGAAGTGGCAGGCCCTATATTTAGAGAAATTGCGGATCAATGTTTTGCTACACGAATTGAATTACATGAACCTATCAATACACGAGGTCGCAACGAATTAGCAACTAACCAATTACCTAATATGGATGTTGGAAAACGAGAAGATATTCAAAGCGTACTAAGTTATTTGGATATAGAACATACTCCGACTTCAAGAGGAAATTGGTCAGTTGTGAAAGCAGATGCTGATACGATAAGCTTACAAAGAAGAACGATAAAAGAAGATGTAGTACCAAATGTTGTAGGAATGGGATTGAGAGATGCACTATTCATTTTAGAAAATCTTGGACTCAAAGTTGTCGTTAGTGGCATCGGAAAAGTGAAACTACAATCGATAAAATCTGGAACAAGAATTAAGGGACAGACTATAAAGTTGACATTAAAGTAAAAGTATGTTGGGTGTTTATCCAATATGCTCTATGATAAAAGAGAGGAGCGAAAGCTCCCACAGTATGAAACACTATTTTTTTAGAAACACTATTGAAAAGAAAGTAATAATTTTTAATTAAGCCTTTCTATGAAGCACTATGAAATTTTTTAGATGTCAGGTACTTAAGTGAATAAAAATTAATAAATGGATTTTCATTTAAACTTTAATTTTTATTACTAAGTAATGGATGAATAATAAGTTTCCGATTTGGGGATAGAAATTTTGTAGCTAATCGAGACATTTTTTGAGAGGATAGCCTAGCTATCGTTGAAAAAAATAACGAAGAGTAGTAGCAAAAGAGCATAAACGAAATCAGAAAGTTATTTTTTAACCATTACTAAGTAACTGTCATCTGAAAAAATCAGAAAACACTATTTACAATAATCAGTTAGTTTTTTTACTAACGACAAATTACCCTCACACTATCAAACATTATAAGTGAAGTCCCTTAGTAACATATCGACCACTTTATCAATAAGCGAAGCTCATGGCAATCTGGGTATTCCTGTCCAGCAAATAACGTTTGATTCTCGTAAAGTTTCAAACGATTATCTTTTTATAGCTGTAAGGGGCACGCAGGTTGACGGGCATCGCTTTATTGATAAAGCAATCGAAAAAGGCGCTACTGCTATTATTTGCGAAGAATTGCCAGAGACACTAAACGATGATGTTACTTACTTGAAAGTACCAAATAGTGCCGAAGCAGCAGGTTTAGCTGCAAATCGTTTTTTTGATGAACCTTCTAGCAAACTAAAACTAGTCGGAATCACAGGAACGAATGGTAAAACGACTACAGCTACCTTATTGTACAAGCTTTATAAAAGCATGGGTTACAAAACTGGTTTGCTGTCAACTGTAGAACATCGTATCGATGAAACAATTGTTCCATCAACACATACTACTCCCAACCCAATTGAACTCAATGAGTTGTTAAACAGTATGGTTGAAGCTGGATGTGAATATGCATTTATGGAAGTAAGTTCTCATGCTATTCATCAGCATCGTATTGCAGGATTAGAGTTTGTAGGAGGTGTTTTTACAAATATTTCTCACGACCATCTGGATTATCATAAAACATTCAAAGAATATATTTATACCAAGAAAAAATTCTTTGATCAACTAAATAAAAATGCATTTGCACTGACGAATATTGACGATAGGAGAGGAGAGGTCATGGTGCAAAATACAAAAGCA
The DNA here is from genome assembly GCA_020630735.1 of Saprospiraceae bacterium. Classification (GTDB taxonomy): domain Bacteria; phylum Bacteroidota; class Bacteroidia; order Chitinophagales; family Saprospiraceae; genus JAHDIP01. The sequence goes on from JAHDIP010000217.1 coordinate 9,817, forward strand.
ACAATACACGAGTACAGTTTAAAGAAACTGGCTGCTTTCAAAGCAAAGATCATTGACAATAGTATTACTGGTTTGCATTTAGAGTTAGATGGCAACGAATTTTTTAGTCGTCTAATAGGCGAATTTAATGCGTATAATCTTCTAGCTGTTTATGCAACTGCGATGTTATTGAATAGTGAAAAGTTAGAAACCTTGACAGCATTAAGTAAACTAAAATCTGCCGAAGGTCGCTTTGATTATATTTTAAGTCCTAGTAAAAAAGTTATTGGCATTGTCGACTATGCACATACACCTGATGCTTTAGAAAAGGTCTTAATGACAATTGAAAGATTAAGAAATAAAAATGAACAAGTGATTACTGTTGTAGGTTGTGGTGGCGATAGAGATAAAAAGAAGCGACCAATCATGGCAAAAATTGCATGCAACTATAGTGATCATGTAATCATCACATCAGATAATCCAAGAACGGAAAATCCTGATACGATTATTTCGGAAATGGAAAAAGGTATTCCACCTTTTGCAGTGAAAAAAGTATTATCGATTACAAACAGAAAACAAGCAATAAAAGCGGCTTGTCGACTAGCACAACAAGGAGATATTATTTTAGTAGCAGGCAAAGGTCACGAAAAGTATCAAGAAATAAACGGGGTGAAACATCCCTTTGACGATAAAATAATTCTGAAAGAAGAATTAAGTGTTTAGTAATGGGTGAATAATAAGTTCCCGATTTGGGGA
>JAHDIP010000218.1 GCA_020630735.1 Saprospiraceae bacterium
CTAAGTCAATAACTGAATTTTTGTAAGTAATGGGTGAAAAATACAACAGTTGTTATTTAACTATTGCTAATGGTGTATTTTTTAGGTGTGAGACGATGCAAAATTCTACTTTTAGACGATAAAAGTAAAAAAATGGTACTTTTTTTTGCAAACTATTTTTGGTCAGGTATATTTGCATAAATGGATAAAGGACGAACCATCTTGAAACAAGCTCAATTTGCATTAACGATTGAGCGTCTCTGTCATCAACTGATAGAGGAGTATGACGATTTTTCTAATGCTTGTCTGATTGGTATACAGCCTAGAGGTATTTTGCTTGCCAACCGAATCCACCAACGATTATTAAATATTTTAAGCATTCCCCATATAGAATACGGTAAACTTGATATCACCTTTTATCGTGATGATTTTAGGACACGAGAAAAACCACTGGCTGCGAGTGTCACCGAAATCGATTTTATTGTAGAAGATAAAAAGGTCATTCTCATAGACGATGTATTGTATACAGGAAGAACAATTCAGGCAGCCTTAACGGCTTTGCAGCATTATGGTAGACCCAAACAAGTAGAACTAGTTGCTCTGGTAGATCGACGTTTTAATAGACACTTACCTATTCAATCTGATTATATCGGTGTCACGATTGATTCTCTAGATGAAGCTTATGTGAAAGTAGAATGGGCATCTATTAACGGACAAGATAGAGTATTACTTTTCGGAAATAAAAATAGTTAAAAAACAATCAATGTCGAGTTCAGAACTGAGTACCAAACATATACTAGGCATTAAGTATCTTACCAAAGAAGACATCAACTTAATATTCGAAACGGCGGATAACTTTAAAGAGGTCATTAATAGACCTATTAAGAAAGTGCCTTCCCTTCGAGATGTTACTGTTGCAAATTTATTTTTTGAAAATTCTACACGAACACGTATTTCTTTTGAATTGGCAGAGAAACGTCTGTCTGCTGATGTTGTCAATTTTTCTGCCTCCTCCTCCTCTGTTAAAAAGGGGGAAACCTTGCTAGATACCGTCAACAATATTTTATCTATGAAAGTTGATATGGTGGTTATGCGTCATCCTGCCCCTGGAGCACACGCATTTTTGGCTAGGCATATCGACGCCAATATTATCAATGCAGGAGATGGAACGCATGAGCACCCTACGCAGGCTTTGCTCGATGCTTTCTCAATAAGAGAACAACTTGGAGATTTAAGTGGCAAGAAAATTGCCATTTTTGGAGATATATTACACTCTAGAGTAGCAATGAGTAATATTTTTTGCCTTCAAAAACTCGGCGCTAAAGTTAGAGTGTGTGGACCTCCAACCTTGATACCCAAACACATACCCCAATTAGGCGTTGAAGTCAGTTATGACGTAAAAGACACTTTAGAATGGTGTGATGTGGCTAATATACTACGTATACAGCTTGAGCGTCAAGACATTAAATATATTCCTACCTTAAGAGAATATTCCAAATATTATGGAATAGATAAAAAATTACTTGATAGTCTAGATAGTGAAGTGATCATTATGCATCCAGGACCTATAAATAGAGGTGTTGAAATAAGTAGCGATGTTGCAGATTCTAAACAGTCCATAATTTTACAGCAAGTTGAAAATGGTGTGGCTGTACGGATGGCCGTATTATTTCTGTTAGCGGCAAAAAGATCGACATAAGTAATTGATAGTTAGTGATTTAGTGTGAGTGTAGGTGTGCTAGATACAAGCTTTAACTTATTATGTAATTGCCAATAAAGTAAATTAGATAATAATTTAAAAAAGTAAATAAAATTGTTATATTGTGAAATAAAATATCAATTATTATGGGACGTCAAATAACCTTGTTTTTTAGCACTGTATCCCTAATTTTGTTCTCCTCAAACCTAATGGCACAAAACTGTTCAACTGTTATAAAAGAGGATAAGAAAATAGGTAATACGCATATTCTTAAAACAAATGAACAAACCCTGATTGTGAGGGGAAATTATAGCTATAGTATCGAATTAATGAATGGCGATAAAGGTGTTATTGCCAAATTTAGTTCCAAATCAGGGGTCGAATTGAATCAGGATGATGAAGTAATTTTCATGGATAGTCGAAAAGCCCGTAAAAGCTATCGATTCATTGAAATGGGGGAAGTGACCCGAAAAGGAAGTACACCTGTTCACGAAAATATTTTACAATTAGATCTGGCTGCCATTTCTTGGTTAGCAACGTCTACGATCAATACACTTTATATCAAAAACAATACAAGTAATACCATGCGTAAGTTTACGGTTAATCCCAACCGTCAAGCTGATTTTAAACGTATGGCTAATTGTTTTAATGTTACACTAGATAAAAGTAAAGTCAACGATAGAAAATTGACTGGTAATGATTACTCGCCAGGTGCTTCTGTAGGAAGTCGTACTAAAGATAGTAATGGACGACCGATCAGTTCTACTGCTTCGGGAGGTGTCCGAAAAGTGGCAGATATTAGCCTTTTAAATGATGAAGAATTAGCTGCTTTGCGTAAAGAACTCGCAGAAACAAAGGATGCTATTCGTGCTGAAATAGCTGCAGAAAGAGAAAAAGGTGATCAAATCAAGCAAAAACTACAAGAAGAAGTAGCTGCCGCTCGCGAAACTGCAGCAGCTAAGAAGGCAGAATATGCAGAAGAAGTTTTGAATGCACGTAAAAACTCTAAAAACGAGATTACCAAGTCGAATGAAGAAGTAGCACAGTCTGTTGTAGATGCAAAAGCTAAAGCATCTACAGAAATTGAAAAAATAAACTTAGAAGTTGTTTCTTCTAAGCAAAAAGCTGCCGAAGAAGTTCAAAAAACAAAATTAGCCGCAGCAGAAGAGGTAGCTGCCGCTAGAACAAAAGCTGCCGAAGAAATTAAACAGGTAAAAGAACAATTAGAATTAGCTAAATTAGAATATGCGGATGAGGTAGCTCAAGCAAGAGAAAATTCTCAAACAGAGTTATCAAAAATTAGAGAAGAAACTGCAACGGTCATTGCTGAAGCTCGTGAAAAAGCTAAAGAGGAAAAAAATAAAACGGCTGAAGATGTAGTGGAAAGTAAAAAAACAGCATCTGAACAAATTTTGGCTGCTAAGGAAAAGGCGGCTGAAGAAGTGGCGCAAGTGAGAGAAAATGCTGTTTTAGAAAAAGAAAAATTTGCTTTTGAGGTAGCAGAGGCTCGTCGTAAAGCGGCTGAAGAAAAAGCATTAATCAAAGAAAATTCAGCTTCGGAGCTAGCAGATATCAAAGAAAATGTAGCAAAAGAAAAAGAAGCATCTGCACTAGAAGTAGTTAACTCTAAGCAAAAAGCGGCTGAGGAAATAAAAATGACTAAAGAACAAGTTGCGCTTGAAAAAGAAAAGGCTAAAGATGAAGTAGTCAGCACAAAGGAGCAAGCTGCTAATGAAGTAGCTGCTACGAAACAAGCTGCTGATAAAGAAAAAGCGGCTTCTGCTCAAGAAGTACAAGATGCTAAAGCAAAAGCAGCTGAGGCGATTTCGTCTATTAGTAAAGAAGAAACGGAAAAAATTGCTGCGGCTAAAAAACGTTCTGAAGAAGAAAAAGCAAAAATTGCGACAGAAGTAGCAGATGCAAAGTCTCGTGCTACAGAAGAAATTGCTAAGATTCAAGAGGAAGTAAAGGCGGCAATCGAAGCTGCAAAACAAAAGGAAACGGAAACGAAAAAAGCATCTGCTGAAGAGGTAGTAAAAGCGAAAGAGCGAGCAGCTGAAGAAATTGAAAGTGCTAAGAAAGAAGCGGCAACAAATGTACAAGAGGCGAATAAAAAAGCTGAAGCCGCTAAAGGTACCTATGCTTCTGAAGTACAAGCAACGCAAGAAAAAGCGCAAGCTAAAATGAAAGAAATACAAGAAGAGGTAAAAGCTAAAATTGAACAAGCAAAGAAAGTAGAAAAAGAAACAAAAAGCTTAACTGCTGAAGAAGTGGTTGCCTCAAAAGAAAAAGCTGCCGAAGAGGTACGAAAAATTAAAGAAGCATCTGCTAACGAAATCGCTAAAGTAAAAGAACAAGAAGCTTTGGCAAAACAAGAGTCTGCAAATCAAGTTGCAGAAGCTAAGCGAAACTCTGTAGAAGCAATTGCTAAAATAAAGCAAGAAGAAGCTGAAGAAATCAGAAAAGAAAAAGAAAATTCTGCAAATCAAAAACAAGCTTTGGCGAATGAAGTTGCAGCAGCTAAAGAAAAATCTGCGATAGAAATTGGGGCTATTAAAGAGCAAACGGCAAATGAAATAAAGAATTCTAAAGAGGAAGCTGCGAAGGCTAAGGAAACAGCTGCTTTGGATGTGCTGAATACTAAAAAAGAAGCGGCTGAAGAAATTGCAAAAGTAAAAGAAGAATCTGCTAAGGAAGTTGCTTCAACAAAAGAACAAGCTGCTGAAGCTGTTGCTGCCGCTCAAAAAGAAGCAAATGAAAAAAAGGCAGCTATTCTAGACGAAGTAGAAGTAGCTCAAAAAGAAGCACAAGAAGAAATTGCTTCAGAACGTAAAAAAAGTGCTGAGGAAGTTGCTTCAATTCAAAAAGAAGCTGGAGAGAAAAAGGCCACTTACAATAAAGAAGCGGAAGACGCTCGTCTTAAATCACAAGAAGAAATCAGTGCTGTTCAAAAGGAGACATCAGATTCTATTTATGAAGCTAAAAAGCAGGCTACTGAACAGATTAATAAGGTGAAAGAAGATACGGCTGCTCGTATTGCTGAAGAAAAAATGAAACTAGATGATATCAATAAGCAAATAAAAGAGGCGGAAGAGCAATTGAAGAAACTCCAAAATGATATGAATAAGAATTAATCTTTTCTCAATGGATACCAAAAATGCGTCTTGTAGTTACTATTTTACAAGGCGCATTTTTAGTACTACAACTTTTATATTTTGCTATTTATTTTTCTCCATTATTTGAATGGACGTTTCTGGACATTTCAACGTTAAAATTGTATTAAAAAGTTCTATTTTCTTATGACATTTGCAATAAAGAACTGATTTTTGTTGTACTATACTGGAACCAAAATAGTTTTCGGATTGCCAATCGATTAAAGCTATTAAGAATCAAACGATGGCTACTGATGATGATCCGATTACCAAATACTAGAAGGTATATCTTAAGGACTATTTTTTGTAAAAAGTAATAAGCCAAACGGAATGTTGCTGCTGTGTCATTTCAACTCTAAATTTAAAAGCTTTTTTGCTTTACAAAAGCAGTTGACATCAATTCTAAAATCAAAATAATATGTTGAAACAGTATTTATCTTTTTTTCTATTGTTATTGTTTACTCAAGTAGTACAAGCCGACGACGGTTATAATATCAAAATTAAAATTGATGGATTTAAAGAAAAGCAAGTTTTTTTAGGTTATCATCTTGGAGATAAACAGTATATCAAAGATACTGTTGATATCAATGACGAAGGACTATTTGTCTTTAGTGGCGAAGAAGAGTTGGATGGAGGAGTATATCTAATGATCATGCCTCCAGATAATCAATACTTTCAGGTTTTAGTTAATAAAGGAGAACAACACTTTTCAATTCATACAAGTGCTCAAAATCCAGTTAAGGATATAAAAATAAAAGGCTCTCCTGACAATAAACTCTTTTATGACTATATGACCTTTTTGGGAGAAAAACGACCTGTAGCCGAAAATATTAAGAAAGAAATAGAAGCAAGTAAAGATGATGAAAAGAAAGTAGAAACGCTTAGTAAAAAACTAGATAAGATAAACGAAGAGGTAAATAAATATCAGTCAGATACCGTCGAAAAACACCCCAAAACAATAACAGCTGCTTTAATAAAAGCATCGATGGAAGTGCCTATCCCAGAATTTGAGGGTGATGAAAAAGAGGTTCAACTAAAACGTTATTTATTCTACAGAACACACTATTTTGACAATATTGATCTAGGCGATCATCGTATGTTGAAAACGCCTTTTTTATTCAAACGTGTCAACTATTATATTGAAAAACTTACACCACAACATCCCGATTCACTTAGTTTATCTGTAGAACATATTTTGGAACAAATGAAGCCAAGTGAAGAAACCTTCAAATTCTACTTGATTCATTTTATTAATAAATATGCAAAGTCTAAAATTGTTGGAATGGATGCTGTTTATGTGAATATCGTCGAAAAGTACTATGCTACAGGACAAGCACCTTGGACAGAAGAGGAACAACTTGCTAAAATTCTAAAAAATGCGAATACGTTAAAACCTATCCTCATAGGAAAGACGGCTCCCAATATCAATATGCAAAAAATCAATATCGAAGAAACCATCAAACTTAAAGACGAAGAAAATGAACACAAACGTTTCAAGTCGGATGGTCCGCTTCCTTTACATGATTTAGCGTCTCCATATACTGTTCTTTTCTTTTGGGACCCAGATTGTGGGCATTGTAAAAAGTCGATGCCTAAGATGTTAGATTTTTATGATAAATATAAACCCAAAGGAGTTGAGGTATTCGCTGTGTGTACAAAAGTTTATAAAGATCTACCAGAATGTGCTAGTACGATAAAAGAAAAAGAAATGGTGAAATGGATTAATGTTACCGACCCTTATTTATTATCGAAGTACAAGCAAATTTATGATATCAAGAGTACGCCTCGTATTTTTATCTTGGATGAAAACAAAAAGATATTGTCCAAAGGAATTGGTGCCGAACAGTTGGATGAGGTAATGGATCAAATCATAAAATCTGAACAACAATAATTTGCCTTAACTAAACGAACTAAATAGAACAGCCCTTTTAGGTTTTACCTAAAAGGGCTGTTTCTGTTTGGGACACTTCTGGAGATACTTGTTACCATCTACTAAATAGGCGAACAAGCAATACTCAGGGAGGCAGTTTCAATTTGACTAACGAGATGACTTAGGGATTCACTTTTAGAGCGACAGCTAATAAGGCTAATTTGCAAAGATTACAAACAAAGAAATAGGTGGTTTTTAAGGGTTAGTAATGGTCAAACAATAACTTCCCGATTTGTGGTTGGGACTTTTGAACTGCAGACCCGACTGCTTGCGGTTCATTTCGTTGAACAGATTTTCAAAATCTTTTCTACTTTGCACCACTGCATTCATGTCGAAAAACCTCGTGATAGCTAGGCTATTGCATGAGATGCAACAGCGTTTGCAAAAGGTAGAGCAGAGACATTTTCCATAAATGGATCACTAAACCAAGCACTTACCTATAATGATCTAATAATCGAATACCAGTAGATATAAATACAAAAAAGCCGTTAAAAGTAACTGGACTTTTAACGGCTAAGAAAAGGTTATAAATGAATTATTTTTTAATCTTGAGTTTTTTTCATTGGTACATATGCTTTTTGATAAGCCGACCAAGGTGTTTTTTTGTGATGATCTTGAGCAAAATAGGTCATAATCACCTCTAGATTTTCAGACTTTTGAAAGCCTGGAATAGGTTGAATGAGCTTCATATCTTCATTCAAGAAAACGATAGTAGGGTAACTAAGTTTTCCTCTTAAAATTTCAGCTGCTAATTCGTGATATCCTCGTTTATTATCTTTAATATATTTATACTCTTTACCGTTTATGGTAATAGATTCCTTTTGTTCAGCATTAAATTTTACGGGATGATAATTTTCGTTTATATATTCAGCAATATGTTTTTCTTGGAAGGTAGTTGCATCCATTCGTTTGCACCAACCGCACCAATCCGTATATACATCAACGAAAATTTTCTTTTTTTCCTTTTTTGAAAGCTCTATAGCTTCTTCCCAAGATAGCCAATTAATTTTACTGTCTTTATGTATTGGATGGTGGATTTGTTCCGCATCAACAAAAGAGTAAGCCAAGCTTGCAAAAAGGAGTAATAGTATTGGAAAAATTGCCTTATTCATTCTTTTAATTATTGTCTTTATAACAAAATAACAACTTCTAAACTAAATAGGCAAGCATTTTATCATTGATTTATAACACTTTAAATAAAGTTTAACTGTTTAAATGAGAAACCTAAACGAAAACTTATCATTTTTCTAATTTTGGGAAAAAACCTGCCTTTATACATTCTTATAAATCAATAAACGATCCTTTTTTAAGCTAAGACTTTTTATAGGATTTTTGGGTAGAGTAGGAGCTACAATACCTTCTTTTATTAAAGAATCACCAACGAAAACTCTTGCCTCATCCCAAAGATTTTCATCAATAAAGCTTTGTAAGAGTTGAGCACCACCTTCAACAAATAAAGACCCAATGTTTTTGTTATGTAAATAGTCCATCAGGGTTGCTAATAAATGTTTATCAAAAGGTAAAGTTAAGTACTGAATATTTGATGTTTTTTTAGAGGGAGCCTTTTCAGTGGTTACGACAATGGTTGGAGCTGCAGAGTCGAGAATATTGGCAGTCTTAGGTATGCTTAACGACCGATCTAAAACTATTCGAACAGGAGAGTTTCCATAGTAAAGTCTATTTGTAAGTTGCGGATTATCTACCATTGCAGTATTAGTTCCTACCATGATAGCATCAGATTCACTACGCCATCGGTGTACTAATCGCTTCGAAAAAGCATTCGTAATCCAAGTCTGTTTATTCGTTTCACTCAGATAACCATCAAGAGATTGCGCATATTTTAATATAATAAAAGGTCGCTTTTTCTTTACGAAGGTATCTCTAGGATTAAATAAATCTGCCCCTTCATTCGAGAGTATTCCTGTTTCAATCTCACAATCTGCTTGCTTCAAGATATCTAGACTTTTTCCTGCGACTCCAGGAGTACTATCTATACAAGATATAACAACTTTTTTGATACCACTATCTTTAATTAAGTTGGTACAAGGTGGAGTATTGCCTTGTATACAACAAGGCTCTAAAGAAACATAAAGTTTAGCTTCTTGAATGATATTTCTTTTAGATTGAGGCACTCTACTAACTGCATGGACTTCTGCATGTGAAAATCCATATTTACGATGCCATCCTTCTGATAAGATCAGATCATTGTGTTCAAGCACAGCCCCTACCAACGGATTAGGTGAAGCTTTCCCTTTTCCGATACGGGCCAAATCAAAACATCTCTTTATATATAGCTCTCTGACTTTCATTTGGTTGAAAAAAATATATTAAAAAATTCAGCAATTATTTTGTTATCATATATAAAAGCCATATAATGTGACTTTAAATAACATTGTGTTAAAAGTAAACATAAAATTAAAATAAAGGTTGGAAATTCTTTCCTCTAAATGTAAAATGTATTATATTTACGAGGCATTAACCCAATTTATTCACTAATCATCAGTCAAGCTCACTGAGGTACTTAGCCCTACTCCAAATCAATATTTTCATATTAGTTAATGCGGATTTCTAATATATCTATTTTAAAAATAGTAAGTATCCTGTAATTGTACTGGTGATCTAAAACAAGGGAGAGCGTGTTATACAAAGTCAAACTGAAGAATGCCGATGAGACGGTCCTATTAGATGACAAAGTTTATGAGTATCTAACTAGAGATCCTTATCTGGTAAAAGTAGATTTCATTAATAATCTTAGAAGGCACTCTAGCGGGTGTGCTGTTTTTCAAAAAACTTGGCAAAAAGCCGAAGGAGGTTATAAAACAGAGACAATCTACTTACACAAATTGATTGCTGAAAAATTCCTAGCGAAACAACGTTCAGCAACGAAAAATCTTGTTGGAGCTATTAATGGTAATAAGCTTGATTGTAGACTAGAAAATATAGTTTGGAGATCAAGATCTGTTGCTAGTAGACAGCGGAAAACAAGTAGCAAATGCGGTTATACAGGCGTTTATAAAGAAAACAACCGTTATAGAGCGGTTATTTCAATAAATCGTAAGTCTGTACATATTGGCATGTTTGCTACTGCTGAAGAAGCTGCAATGGCATACAATGAGAAGTCTAAAGAACTCTATGGGGACGATGGAAAGATTAATATAATCAAGAAGGTTCCTAAAGAGAAAAAGTCTGCGAAGAAGACGAAGAAAAAGTAAACTATACTTTCTTCTGCCTGTATACTGAAATTCACAACCCTCAATCTTGCAAAGTTACTATACAGGCATCTTTTTGATCTAACACTTCCTAAGCTGTCTAATTTAGAAGTATATTTTGTGTATATTTCTAACGGTTTATCTATTCCTAATGACAATGTTTTTAGTTAAATGTTCGTCACATAACTTCTGTTTTTTGCCTGAAATAACATTTTTTATGTAATTATATGTAATTTTCAGATCAATACAACAATCTGAATACAATTTCTCTTTATGACTATTTTGTCCGTTTACAATGTATATAGAAACGGGTGAAAAATAAGTCCGTTATTTTGAAAGAGAGATGATGTTTCTAGACGATTCAAAAAACGCAATTAGCGAAGGCTTGCACCAACAGGATACAAGAGCATGGTTTTCAAGGCTTTTTGAAGAAATATAAGAGCATTAGATCATAAACAAAATGCCGAAGTTATAATATACTGAAAACAAAGTGGTTTTCGGATTCCAAATGTTTAAAGCTACTG
>JAHDIP010000219.1 GCA_020630735.1 Saprospiraceae bacterium
AGTTTGCAACTACGCTTCACTATTTCGCTGTTTCTAACAGCACCTTTTGCACGATGCTAAAAGAATGATTCGTTTTAATCATTCCCTCGTGTGCCTGCCTGTCGCAGACAGGTTTATACCTTAAGCATGGACGTTTCATCTGTTTAAAAATTTTGTTTTTGCTAAAAATAAATCGCTGGAGATACTCATAGGGTCACTTTTGAGTGAACCTATGAGACTACTTCGATTGACCAAATCAATAATAAATCCTATTGTTTTTCTGACCGGTTCACTAGAGTGCCCCGATCAGTATTGCTCCGATGATCAAGTCTGTTGATATTGATTTGCTTTTGCACTTTGATACACTGTGTCATAAGTTACTTGAAATTTTTAAGGGTTCTTTTTTCCTTACTCTTCGTTGCGTACTCGACTTAATACCTAAGGGTATTAGGCTCCGTAGCTCCTTGATTATGAAAAAAATAGCCTCGTTAAAAATTATAATATACTGAAAACAAAGTGGTTTTCGGATTCCAAATGTTTAAAGCTACTGAAGATTAAACAATAGCTACTAATGACGATCCTAAAACCGAATACCGGTGGGTATAAACTTTTGACACCATGCATTTAATGAAAACTTTAAATAAGCTTTTTAATTTCCAATTCTTATATTTGCAAAACATTTTTGAACTTCAAAAAAATAAAACATGCAACAGTTAGCAAACTATCATAAAGAACACAAAGATCGTTATCTCGAAGAGCTGATGGATTGGTTACGCATACCATCGGTAAGTGCTGATCCTGCGTTCAAAAAAGATGTGGTAAAGGCAGCAGAATTTTTAAAGAAAAAACTGGTAAAAGCTGGTTTGGATAATGTAAGTATCAATCCTACAAAAGGTCACCCAATTGTGTATGGTGAAAAAATAATTGACAAAAAATTGCCAACAGTTTTGGTTTATGGACATTATGATGTGCAACCACCTGATCCGCTTGATCTTTGGGAATCTGGTCCTTTTGAACCCGTGGTGAAGAAAACCAAAAAGCATCCGAAGGGCGCTATCTTTGCTCGTGGTGCCTGTGATGATAAGGGACAAGTGTATATGCATGTAAAGGCTTTTGAGGCGATGATGAAAAACAAAGCACTTCCTTGTAATGTGAAGTACATGATCGAAGGAGAAGAAGAAGTGGGTTCTGTAAATCTGGAGGCATTTTGTAAAAAGAATAAAAAGAAATTGGCTTGCGATGTCATCCTTATTTCGGATACATCAATTATAGATAATAAAACGCCATCTATTACGACAGGACTTAGAGGTATGACCTATGTGGAAGTGGAAGTAACTGGAGCTAACCGTGATTTGCACTCTGGTGTATATGGTGGTGCGGTGGCAAATCCGATTAATGTGTTGAGCAAAATGATTGCAACTTTGCAGGATAAGAAAAATAAAATTACGATTCCAGGATTTTATGATGATGTAGAAGTGGTCAGTCGAAAAGAACGTAAGGCGATGAATGAAGCACCATTTAGTATCAATGCCTACAAAAGAGAATTAAAGATAAAGGAGGTACATGGAGAAGATAAGTATACAACATTGGAACGTACCTCTATCCGTCCGACACTTGATGTAAATGGTATGTGGGGTGGCTATATCGGAGAAGGAGCCAAAACAGTATTACCTTCAAAGGCTTTCGCTAAAATCAGTATGCGATTAGTACCTAATCAAGATCCTGATAAAATCACAAAATTATTTAGTGACTACTTCAAAAGTATCGCTCCACCTTCAGTAAGGGTAAAAGTAACACCACATCATGGTGGCCATCCTGTGGTAACGCCTACTAATTCAATTGAATATAAGGCAGCACATTTAGCAATGAAAGAGACGTTTAAAAAAGATCCGATCCCACAACGTTCGGGTGGTAGTATTCCGATTGTTGCTTTGTTCGAAAAAGTACTTGGTGTAAAATCTGTACTCATGGGTTTTGGTTTGAATACAGATGATATTCATTCGCCTAATGAGCATTATGGCTTGTTCAATTTCTATAAAGGTATTGAAACGATTCCTTTTTATTTTCATTACTATACAGAGTTGAAAAAGAAGTAAATAAGATGAGGGAGCAGAGAAGCGAGAATAGAGATTTTTCATTCTTGCTTCTCTGTTCTTCTTCTTTCTAAAAATCCAGTCTTCTATTTATTTTAAAACTTACATTCCAATTTTTGGGTAACAATTCGTTATCATAGTTATTTGATATGACCAAGTAGATATAACTTAGTGGTTTGTATTCCCATTGGAATCGACTGTTTATATTGAAGTTGTTTTGCTGTGTGCTGTATTGAAAATACGTTGTCCAATTCAGTCGATTATTGAAATATATTTCTGTTGTTAGTTTTACTAAGTGAAATGTTTTTTGTCCTAATTCCTGTAAGTTAATTTCATTGAGATCATAACTTGCAGAAATAACTGCAGAAGGTATCAAACGATAGGCTACTGTTACTTGGGGATTTACTCTCATTCCGTTGTAGAATTGTCCATATTCAAATTTTAACGTATAGTATAATTTTTTGTTGGTAGATGACCAGAAGCCCACTCTTCCAAAGGTATAATTATAATTATCAGGACTAATAAAATTGCCATTTTGTAAAAAGTCGAAATTGTATTTTAGATCTTCAATAAAATTGGTGAAAGAAATATAGACATAGCTTCGATTTTTGAATCGAATAGCAAAAGGACTAAAGAAAATCCTGTTTTCTCGAAAAGAATTATCCCCATTGAAAACGGCTGAACTGTTGATCAAGAAGATACGCATCCAATCTATCGCTTTGGATTTTTTAGGAAAGTGTTTTAATTCGTACTCTCCCGTTGCTCTAGTAAATGCTTCTCTTTTCGTTTCTTGGGTTAAGGCATCATAATTATTTTGCAGAGGAACGAAGCCTGTATCAGCTATAAAGTTTTTTCCTGCTCGCTGAAAGGAAGCACTCCAATCCATTTTACGCACTTGGTAAGCTACATCTGCATTGATAAAACTATTATCGCCAGAAATATTTTTCGTATATGCCTGAGCATAGTTGAGGTTACTAGTCCATCGGTTATTAGTAGATTTGAAATTAAGTTTAGCCCCTCCTACTCTATTGTAAAAATCTGACTGTTGACTATTGACTAAAAACATAGTTGCTAGTAAAGTGGAGGATAAATTTTGTCTTCCGACTAAAACAGAATAATTTTTACCTTTTACTTCTCCATCATCTTTTGTCTGCACATTCAATAATCCAACTCGAGTTTTAGTACCCAAATTTCCTGAAAGTTTTGTTCCGAATAATATATCTGTATCAGCCCCAATTCTTCTACTATAAAATGGATTGGTGTGAAAAGTACCAAGGTTATTAAATAGGTCACTATTCTCTAAAAAGAATTTTCGTCGTTCTGGAAAGTTAATGGCAAATCGAGTAAGATTGGTTATTTGCTGATCTACTTCTACTTGCGAAAAATCTGGATTGATGGTGAGGTCTAATCGCAAAGAGGAATTGATATTGTATTGTCCATCAAGACTAGGAATAAATTTTCGACTTTCGGTATTTGCAATATTGTCTTTAGCATAATTGAATGCAATAGAAGGCACTACTGAAAATCGGCGCAATATTTTTTCTGGAATACTTTCTATTTTTACTTTTTTGGTAAAACGCAAATCATATTGTGTATAATTTCGAGAACTATGTACCAAGGTACTAAACAGATTCAACTTTGTATCATTCGTAAAAAACTGAATTCCCCATGTATCTTTTTGAGGATTAAAATTGATGGCATCTAAAGGGATAGCCATTTCGTAATATTTATCATTGCCTCGTTTCATCACCTTACATTGCCATATCGCATTCCAACTTTCATTTAAGTTATTGATATTTCCGATCAAGGCATCGTACTGTACGCCACTAGCATTTGCAGCAAAAAAATAGCCATTGTCCCCGTCATCAAATGGAGCAAGTACTAGTCCAAAACAATCACTTAAAAATATGGCATCAGAATAGACATCTCGTTTCAAGGAACTAATGTTATTTCTTGATTCGTTATCGTGGTATACAACTCCAATGTATAGCATTTTTTGGTTATGAAAAAGTTTCACTTCTGTTTGATTTTCTGCCAATCCAGTATCCAATGGAAAATGATTATAAAAAGAAGTGAATGGATTTATTTTTTCCCAGATTGCTTCAGACAAGTCTCCATCTATAGAAAGTTCTTCCTCGTAAAAAGGAATCGTTGTAGGATTTTGATCTTGTGAGAATGCTATAAAAACTGACATTTGAAATAAAACAAACAACAGCATTTTATCTACTCTATTTAGCATATCTTGATCTTTAGTTTTAGGCATAGTCATCTCCTTTTGCTGCCTTAACTTTATGCACCAATTCGTTTGCTTTGTGTAAAGCAAATAGTAGTCTAAGTCATTACTTTCAAGTTATGACCTAGACTGACCTACCCTATTTAAATTTATTAGTTTTTTATTCTTTTGCCTTTTCTAGGTATTCGATAACTTTTAAGGCAACTGGTTCAGAGGATAAATGATTTTGACCAGTAATTAATCTGTCGTCAACTTCTACATGTGGAGTATTTCTTTCAGAATAGTTAAATTTACCTCCTCTTTCTTCTATTGTTTTTTGAATTAAAAATGGAAATTCTTTAAAATAATCTGCTTCTGGATTTTCGTAAGCATCTGGGTATCCGTTTACTTTTTTTCCATCCACCAAATATTTCCCATCCTTTGTTTTTAGATTTACAATTCCAGCCGTGCCATGACAAACGGAAGAAATAACACCCTTATTTTTTTCATAAACCTCCATTGCTATTTTCTGTATAGCTTTATTTTCAGGAACACCATACATTGCACTTCCTCCACCTACATAATAAACAGCGCTATACAATTCTGTTTGAACGTGTTCTGGTTTTAAGGTATTTTCCAGATTATACATAAAATCACTATTGTATAAATACATTTTTTGTTGTTCATTTGCGGTATTGATATAAGCAAGCGGTATTGCACCACCATCAGGGCTAGTAAAATCTACTGTATATCCAGCTTTATCAAAAGCATCATAGGCATTAACAATTTCAGAATAGCTATTGCCTGTTCCTATTTTGGAGTTGCCATAATACGTGGTGTTCGATGTGATAAAAAGGATTCGATTACCTTTTTTATTGCTCGTTTCACTACTTGCCGTTTTGCTAATGATCTTCCACTCCCCTTCTATTTTCTTTAGGAGAAATAAATCAATGTAACTTAAGTTTTTCCCTGGAATCAATATTTGAGCTTTGGCTGTCGCAATATTTTGATACTGGTCGATGGATATAATATTTCCAACACGACCATTATGCTTTCCTTCTTCATTTTTTTTAAACCAACTTGCATATTCTGCAATTGGAACAACCCATAAAGTCTTTTCTTTATTATCTAAAAACAGATCTGCTTCTGGATAAAATGCTTTTTCTATTTGTTCGATTTTATTATATGAGGTACCTTCAATGTAATTATTGATCGTCTTTCTGATAAGTCCATCTTCGGTTTGTGCTTGTAGTGTCATAGCTCCTATAAGGAGTAGGATTAAGATTAGTGTATTCTTCATTTTCTTTATTTTATGAGTATTGACAATAAGGTATCCTTAGGAAATAACGACAAGTGTTACCCCCTTTTCAGAATAGATTAATAATATTTTTACTTAAAGTTCGAAACCAAATCCCACATCTTACCGCCCTTTTCTTGAGCATAATCCATGGCTGTTTTTCCATTCTCCAATGGCTTCATCGGATCAGCATTTTTACTTAATAAATAACTGACCATCTTAAAATTATTATGATGAATGGCTGTTGTTAGGACTGTTCCATATCCTTTAAATTCATGATCAAAATAAGCTCCATTATCATACAACAATTTCATTATTGTTACATTACCATTTTTAGCAGTTGCGATGAGCGCTCCTTCATCTTTGTATGACTGATGATAAATATCGGCTCCTAAATCAAGTAATAACCGCATCATTTCTACATTTCCATTTCGGGCAGCAATATTTATAGGAGTACTGGGGGTATTACTTCCACAAAACATACAATCAGGCGTTATAGTGGCCAACAGTTTTCTCGTTTTGACAATATCGTTTGTCTTAACAGCGTCTAACAAATAAATACATTTTCTTTTTTCTGATGATAGTTCTTTAAACTCCTTAAGTGTTAAATTATACCTTGCTGCTAGTTCTTCAGCTTTAGTTGTTTTTATCGTTTTTCGAACATTATTTTTTACTTCAATTATTTTTGCCTCCTTTGTATGGTCGGTAGTTGAAATGGGTATTGCTTCTCGTTCTATTTTAGGTGTCAAAAATGTCGATGTCTTTATCGTTGTAAAAGAAAAAGCAGGAAGAACAAAGAGAATCGTTGTCATGATAATCGAAAAAAACAATGCCGATTTCACCAAATTCAATTCCGAATTATTTTTATTTGGAAACTGAATAAGTGATTGAATTCGATTTGATAATTCAGACTTTTTTAAAGACATCCCCGCAACTAATGTGTATTCGTTTGGTTGTCCTTTTATCCAAGTCGCCACTGTTAGCAAACATTGTGCGACGGCTAAATTATTACCCGTTACTTCGGCAGCCCAAGCATCGCAAAGTATTTCATTACTTTCGTTTAGCTCTCTTTTTATCAACCGATGTAATGGTTGAAAGAAAAATACAATCTCTAAAATTGCAAAAGCAAAAGCCCAGTAATAATCTTTACGAACAATATGTGCTAATTCATGTGCCAACATTGCTTCTAATTGTTCATTATCCATTTTCAGAATTGCCTTTTCAGGTAGACATATTTCTTGGTTTCGTATTAAAATAGGGCTTTGTAAATTATTCGATTGAGTCAGTTTTATTGGTTTTGTTAATTTTACTTTTTGCTGTATCGCATGGAACACTGCTAAAATATTCGTATTTTGAATAACTAATCTAGGATCGGTTTTTCTAAAATAAATCCAATGATCGCCAATCATTTTTAACAAAAAAAATACACTTCCTATCAACCAAAAAATAAAAACGAAAGGCATATATGCAGACCAATTTATTTTCTTTGTTTCTACTAAAGGTGTGGGCATTGGACTTATCTGTTCATAAGTAGCAGGAAGCTGTATTGGAGAAACTACATCTGTTGCTCCTACAACCATCTTTCCATTATCATAATTTAGTGTAGCATCAATATGTTCACTTTTTGCTTGAGTAATAGGAATATTAAAAAATGTATTACCACAAAAGAAAACAAAAATACTCGTTAAGAGACTACCTACTAGTGCCGCTTTACATAAATAATTTTTCAATAAAGGTGTATTGAATAAGGGTAGTTTGATTATGAGTAGTACAATGACAACCCAAACGGTACTATGCAATAAATAAGTCATTGCAAATCCAAATGCCGAAGCATAGAGTAAGCTGTTTAATATTTCGCTCATAGTTCAATATCTATTTATCTGTTTGTCGTTTTTTTGCTTCTTCTATCATCTTTTTGAGTTGATCTAGTTCATCTATACCAAAAGCATCTTCTTCCAACAAGTGATTCACAAGGACTGACGATTTCCCATCAAAGAGTTTTTCTACTAGACTATTCGTCATAGAGTTTTGTGTTTCCTTTTCAGTAATATTAGCTTTATAAATATATTGGCGCCCCTCTTTCCGATAGGTTACGATAGCACGTTTGTGTAATCGTTGCAATACCGTACTGATGGTAGTGATTGCAAAAGACCGTTCTGCTTTTAAGCTTTCTTGAATTTGTCCTACAGAAGCTTCCTCTAACTCCCACAATATCTTCATTATTTTAAGTTGTAAATCATCTAATTTTATCTTCTCCATAGTTCATTATTTACCTATAATACTACAAATGTAGTATTTAAAAACTACACTTGTAGTATTAAAATGGTTTTTTAACATTTTTATTGTGAAAAAACGAAAAATCAGTAAGAGTATGTTTTAAATTTTGCGAACAGATTTTCAACGATTTGAGGTTCTGAGTAAGGAATTAAAATGGAAATTTCTGCAACTGGAACAGACTTTACCCAAGCATCTTGGCTAGAAATGTGGTTTGAAACAAATAATGGCAGCGATACCTATGCAAATCTAAGTAGTAAATATTTAACAATTGACTTACTAAAAGTAAGGTAGAAGCTTTATACTGCGCAACATGAGTTCATTTATTCGTGTTGATATATAGAAGCCCTTTAAGCTTGTCTTAAAAGGCTTTTTTTTTAAAACAGCCAAAACGTTATTATAAGCTTATTTTTTTGACTACTTTTAAACCTTTAATAGGGTAAATAATGGAAAAAGATAAAAAGACTCCAACAAATGTTGATCTACAACTTTTGTTGGACAAGATTGCACGTGATGGCAGAAGCCTTGGTATGTCGGATCAAGAAATCAAACGGCTCCAACAAGATTGTATTAATACGATAGGTAATCGTCTTGATTAATCTATAAGGCGAATAAAAGCACCAAATACCCATTGGTCATCACCTATTCTCATCCACCTTCCTTCTTCTTCATAAATTTTTACTAAAGCATCTCTTTGAAGTTGAGCTACTCTGGGGTTATTCGTTCCAGGTCCTGTTCTAACATTTAAAAAACTTGGTGCAATGACACGACCTGTTTTGACTTCCATCAATTTGATATAAGCGTTATACACCCATTTATTATGTCCGATTTTATACCAATTTCTATCTTGATCAATGACTGTTACTTTCGCTCCGTCCGCTAGTACTTCGACAACAGAATGACTAGAGCCAGGTCCTGTACGTACATTTAGCCCTGTAGGATCTTGCACAATACCATCTTTGGCAGTAAAAGTAATCTCGATATAATGATTATGTCCCCATTTATCGTCACCGATTCTGTACCAATTGCCAATTTCTTCAAAAATTTCAACTGGAGCATTTTGAGTTAATTCCTCAATAATCGGATACTGAATGCCTGGTCCTTTACGAATATTAAGTTCTGAGGTGTTAATATAACCACGCTTGATTGGATTTTCGAGCGCAAAAGTAAGACCTGCATTTACTGCATCTTTAAAATCTTGCCACGGCTTTTCATCAATCATCATCAATGGACAGTACTTGCCTGTGATGTCATAATGTCGGTATAAATCCTTGATCGTAAAATTGTATTTATTTAATAAATGTTGAACTAATTCAACACTATGCTTGTATGTTTTTGACCAATTTCCATCTTTATTAACACACATCTCTACACCAATTAGAAAGTAATTTGGTGTAAGGTCATTTTCCATGATTTCATAAGCCGTAGGCTTGTAATACCGACCTCCTACGTGGTAGGCTACTTCATTATCAGGAATACACTGAATAATAGAATGGTCATCGACAAGATAATGTGCAGATGCATACCGATCTGCAGTATTAAAATATCGGCGATTATTGACAGCATTGGCTCCTACGCTTTCATTAGCCGTCCAATGAATAACTATTCCTTTAAGTTTTCTAATGGTATACCAAGTACGGTTACGGAGAGCAGGTCGATTTCTTGTACTGGTAAGATAATTTTTGGTAATCTCTAGCATAGTGTTTTCTTTGATCGTAGTCTAATTTTTCTAAAATTAGTTATTTTTTATTAAATAGTCTCTGTAAGTCTGTAATTTTGGACTTTTACAAAGGTAAGTAATCAATACTTAACATTCAACTTATCTGTAATACATAAAATTCTGTTAAATATAAAATAAATGAGAATAGATATTCTTACAGTACTTCCTGAATTATTAGAGAGCCCATTAAATCATTCAATAATGAAACGGGCGCAACAAAAAGGCTTATTAGAAGTACAACTACATAACTTGAGGGATTTTGGCTTTGGTAAACATCGTCAAGTCGATGACTATCAGTATGGTGGTGGTGCCGGAATGGTAATGATGGTAGAGCCTATTGCTACAGCTATAGAAAAGCTGCAATCGGAACGAACCTACGACGAGATCATTTATATGACACCTGATGGCAAACGCTTAGATCAATCGACTAGCAATTATTTATCGCTGAAAGGCAATCTAATGATTCTTTGTGGTCATTATAAAGGAGTAGATGAACGAATCAGAGAACACTATATCACGATGGATATTTCGATTGGTGATTTTGTTCTTTCTGGAGGGGAACTTCCTGCTGCTGTGTTAGTCGATTCGATAGGTCGGTTATTACCAGGCGTCTTAAACGATGAGACTTCTGCCCTATTTGATTCTTTTCAGGATAATTTATTAGCTCCACCTGTTTATTCGAGACCTGCGGAGTATAAAGGTTGGAAAGTTCCTGATGTCTTGCTTTCTGGTCATGACCGAATGATCGAAGATTGGCGGTATGACCAAGCTCTTAAACGTACAAAAGAGCGTAGACCTGATTTATTAGAAAAAGATGAAGAATAAAACTAAGGAA
>JAHDIP010000012.1:0-3001 GCA_020630735.1 Saprospiraceae bacterium
ACACATGAAATCAATAAATACAATACTTTTAATTCTAGTATTCCCTTTTATTATTCAAGCTCAAAACCTAGTCGAAGAAAATAAAGAATGGAGTTTTGCAGATGTCAATGTTTTTGGTGGGTTAAGTGTATCAACTCATACCGTAAAGCTTGAAAATGATACCTTAATCAATGGAGTTACATACAAACAAATATGGGAGTCTAATGATTCTCTAGCCAATGACTGGCAAGTAGACCAATACAATTTTATCCGAGAAGATTCTCTAAATCGAGTGTATTTATACAATAATGGTACAGAAAAATTAATTTATGATTTTTCAGTAGAGATAGGAGATACCATGTTCTTGGATTTCGATAAAGAACTCATACTTATTGATACTGATAGTATAGAATTGAACAATAGTGAATTGCGAAAAAGATATACATTTAAAGGAAGAGGCTATGGTCAAGACTGCCCTGATAATATAGTATGGATTAAGGGAATTGGAGGTTTATGGGGCTTATTAACAGACCCTTTCACAGTAGTGTGTAGTTTTGACTATCCATATCGCTTACTGTGTTATTCTGAAAATGGAGAAACCTTGTATCAAAATACTAATTTTGAATCGTGCTATGTTGATATTGTATCGGCAAAAGAAGTTGACAAAACAACAAATATTCAGATTTATCCGAATCCTTTATCAGACTTTATGAATATTGAATTTTCAGAGAATAAGCCCCACCAAAACTATTCAATAAGAATTTTTGATCTTAATGGAACAGAAAGAATATTCAAAAAAGGGAATCAATTAAGGGAAAGCATACATATCGACGGGTTAGAAAGTGGCATATATCTCGTAATGATTTATCAAGATGATCTGCCTATTTACTATAAAAAAATTATAAAGCATTTATAATAGAGTAGGAGAGAGACTTAACCCAAAACAGGCTTATTTGTACTATACAAATAAGCCTGTTTTGCATTAAAAAGATGATATTAAAATTCTAAACGTCTCTGCGTCATATTCATTCGAATACCGCCACCAAAATATGTATTAACCTGATCTCGTCCATCCAATTCACTGTCTTTATTACGGTATTGATAGTGTAGATCAAAATAAATATTATGACGTATCTGATAACTCAAATCAAGTGCAAAAAGTAAGGTTTCTGTATAAATACCTTGTGTGATTTCGTTGCCATAATTTTGAACTCGGTCGGTATTAGGAAGCAAGATATTTCCGCCCCAATTATCGCCACTACTATCTTCACCTGTGTTGAAGCGCATCACCCGAGCATCTATCATCAACTTCTTGATGGGCTGATAACGAAGATTGAATAAAAATTCACTAAAATTAGCTCCGAGAGGATGCGCCAATGGTTGGTTATAGTGCGCATAGTTCGAAACTGTATCTCGGTGCGTAAAGGTATACGGACGAGCAATATTCATTTCCACTTGTAGATCTAAATGGTCAATACCAAAAGCATTGATATACTTTAGTCCTGCCTGAACAGCATATTTATTCGTCCAAGCCCCTCTACGCTCTACAAACAATTCTTTGTATTTAAACTCATCCATCATCAATTGGCTATAAAACTGGAAACGCTTTAAGAAGTTCCACTTTACATCCAATCCGATCAATACATTATCAGGACTACCAATATAGCCTTCGACTGTACGGTACAAAATAAGTGGATTTAGGTATTGTAACTCAAAATAATTTTCTCGACTAAACACAACGGTCTCGAAAATACCTACACTTAGTTTTGGATTAATTTTATAACTCAAATAGTGCGCAGTCATGTATTTCTTAGGAATCAATTGATCGCCAGCATCATCTTTTACGCCTTGTGCCGCTAATTCTGTAAAGATGTTTTGATAATGGAATTTCCATACTCTAGTATTCAACTTTAGGTAAAAATAGTTGGTTCCAAAATCTGATAAGAAAAAAGAGCGATAGCCATTCCCAATAAAATGCTGACCATGCCCCATTTGAACACCAATATGCCTAGTCACATTGAAGCCAATATAACCCTGAGCATTCAGATAATCAAAGCCTTTCGTAATATCGAGCAAGCTACTCTTGTACTTTTTATAAAATCCTGCTCCTGGAATGGACTGTCGTTGGTTTATCAATTGATTGACATAGTTGGGATAACGAGCTTGAGTTTCTAGAATGTTGGTATAGAAATATACTCGATCATCAATTGCTCCACGAATATCGATTCCTCGTTGGTTATAAAAAATCAGCTCTGGATCATCTTGTTCTTTCGCCAATTTGATATTCAATACAGGATTGACCTTTAGTTGAAAATACTTTTCGTTGAGTTCATAAAAGTTTGCAGGTGTTTTGTAAAAATACTTTAACAAGGGCTTTTTACTCAATACATAATGATCGCTTAGGATACTCATTTCTGCTTGAGAGCCTGTTTTCATTACATAGCTTTCTGTCGCTTCATCATAGACTTCAGCAGTTACCTTTTCTCGTTCACCAGCTACAGTAGTAGGAGAGAGCGGTCCAGCCAACCATTCATTATTATCTTTGAAAATATAATACAAATCTCGTCTATCTGATGAAGTTAGAGGGAGAGCAGCTTCGTTCAATATTCGAGCATAAGAAGCCATTTCGCCCCTAGTATAATATTTCATGGCAGAATGAAAAGGCGATTCAATACCTGTTTTTATCTCCAAGCGATCCATGATATGATAGCTATCACTATTAAGCGGTACACCACTGCCTTGTGCTTGCAATAGTAGCGGTAAAATGAGTACCACAAGCGTAAATAAAGTATTTTTCATTATTATAATTTTATATGTGTTTGGGTATATTTAGACTAGAACTATCAATGATAGTAACATTAATCTTTAGATATCAAGCATTTTAGATTTGAGTAAGTAATTTATCCAGTGGTTAGTTCTAAACAACTTCGATTGCTACACAGCGTAGATTGGAGTGTTTGGTGGGGCAAATATAGGTTAAATATTAAGGCTAAACAACTGCAAACTAAAAAGGCTATCTCGA